>JBDLTD010000001.1:0-28804 GCA_039799185.1 Actinomycetota bacterium
TTTCAATTGGGGCGCTTAGATGTGTGGCCAACTGGAGATTTAGCAGTGCGCCGAGGTTGGGACATCATCCATAAAAATAAAGAAGAGACGTTGGCAAAGGAATTAGATGTAAAGGGTGAAAAATTGCATCCATACCGAAGTGTTGTTGCTTGGTACTGCTATCAGGCAGTCCACGAAAGCCGAGGGCTGGACTACTAAATATCCTCAAGGATTAATGAGACTGAGTTAATACACCAGCGCTCATCGGTCGGAACGTCATAACCCTCACCTTTAAAGATGTGACCTAGGTGCGAGCCACATGCTGCGCATCTGACTTCGGTTCGCACGCGTGGAAATAATGAACGATCTTCAATGAGCTCTACTGCATCATCGGCTGTTGGTGCATAAAAAGAGGGCCAACCGCATCCTGAATGAAACTTAGTTTCACTGCGGAAAAGTTCAGCCGCGCACGCTTTGCACTTATAGACACCTACTTTGTCGGTGTCGGTGTATTCACCAGTAAATGGTCGCTCAGTTGCAGCATTGCGCAACACATCATAAGAAAGAGGATCTAGCTTGGCCTTGAGAGCTTCTTCATCTATTGAAACTGGGTAATTATTCTCGCTCATACATTAATTCCCACGCTGGGATAGGCAACTCCTGTGCTGGAGTGGCAATCATATCCATTGGGGTTTTTCTTTAAATACTTTTGGTGATACTCCTCGGCCAAGAAGTACTCAATTCCATCAGCACTCTTAATCTCAGTAACAATTTCATCTAAGCCCGCAGGAGTTAAAACATTCTGATAAACATTGCGAGAATTAACAGCAGTCACATATTGCTCAGGGGTAGTTGTGTAGATAGCACTTCGATACTGTGTACCGATATCTCCACCTTGTTGATTTAAAGAGGTTGGATCGTGCATCACCCAAAACTCTTCTAGTAATCTCTGGTAACTCACTTTTGACTCATCGAATGTAACTGCAACCATCTCAGCGTGACCAGTAACTCCAGTGCACACTTGTTCATACGATGGGTTTGCTCGTGTGCCACCCATGTATCCAACAGATGTTTCTGTGACGCCATCCATCTGCCAAAAACGGCGCTCGGCGCCCCAAAAGCAACCTGTTGCAAAATATGCGATTGAACTCATAGCGCTCATTCTGACAGTTTCGCGAGATAACTGCACCCGCTGATAACCTACTCATGCTCATGAGCCCCCGTAGCTCAGGGGATAGAGCACCGCCCTCCGGAGGCGGGTGCACAGGTTCGATTCCTGTCGGGGGCACTCACTTGACGCATATCACCCTAATTTTCTAAATCTTTATCGATTCATCCTTGTTTATCACTGCCTAACAAGGGAGAATTACCTTCTTGCGCAACATCGATGTGCGTATATCCACCGAAAGAATTTACGTGATTTGGGTATGCCCAAATCTTTTATATGAAGGGGGCTTCCCATGGATTGGCGACATCAATCAGCCTGCCGCGATGAAGATCCTGAGCTCTTCTTCCCAGTTGGAAATACTGGACCGGCAATTACTCAAATCGAAGAAGCTAAAAAAGTTTGTAACCGTTGCATAGTTAAAGAGCCATGTCTTGCTTGGGCACTGGAGAGCGGACAAGATGCTGGAGTTTGGGGCGGGCTTTCAGAAGATGAACGCCGTGCACTTAAGCGTCGTGCTGCACGTAATCGTGCACGCTTAATGGAGCAGCAAAACCAATTCTAAAGTGGGAAGCGCAAGTTTGCTTGCGTGCCTGAATCGGTAGATTCTAATTTCAAGACACCTTTGAGTTCATTTTCTGTCAGCGTTCTAACAATCTGAAGTCCTAGATTTGAAGATGTTGCTAAGTCAAAGCCTTCAGGTAAACCAATTCCATCATCGGTTATGTTGATAACACACTCATTGCTATAGCGGGATAGTTCAATAGATAAAACAGAGCCCTGCTCAGCCAAACCATGTTCGAGTGCGTTGTGCATGAGCTCAGTTACTACAAGTGAGAGCGGAGTTGCAAGCCTAGATTCAAGTGAACCAAGTTCGCCCTTTCTCTCAATTCGCAGTTCTCCCATTCGAGGACTTAACTCAAGTGCGTGAGTAATTAAACTAGTCAGAACTTCATCAAAGGCAACTGTATTTTCACTGCTTGTCGAAAGAGTGTCATGAACAAGTGCAATCGATGCAATACGTCGGACCGCCTCATTAAGGGCCGAGGAAGCACTGGGGTCTTCGATTCTGCGTGCTTGCAGACGAAGAAGGGCTGAAACGGTTTGAAGGTTATTTTTAACGCGGTGGTGAATTTCCCGAATAGTTGCATCCTTAGTAACGAGTTCTCTATCTCGTCTGCGAAGTTCGGTCACATTTTGCAATAAAACGATGGCACCAATTCGATCTTCATCTTGCAACAATGGAAGCACCAACAGGTCAATTGTTGCGCCTTGATTATCAATATCAACTCGTCGCAATGTCTTCCCATTTAGGCGCGTGCGAATTCCTTCTTCATGGGGATTCGGAGAATTCTTAGCTACGGCCTCGGCAACTTCGCCTAACTTATTATTTTCTATCTCACTTTTCCAGCCCATTCTGCTAAATGCAGATCGGGCATTAGGACTTGCATATGAAATAACACCGTTCACATCCAAGCGAATCAGGCCATCTCCCACTCGTGGCACTGGTTCAAAAAGTGAACTTGCATCTTGGTAAGGAAATGAACCTTGGGCCACCATTCGATAAAGGCTGTGTGCGATTTGGCGATAATTTAATTCGAGCCGACTTGGTGAGCGCATTAATTCGGCATTGCGGTGCCGCGAAATAACTGCAATAACTTGACCATCGCAAAGCACTGGAACTGCTTCTTCTTTAATCATGAGTTCGCCAATTTGTTCGGCCTCTGAATCACGAACTATCTCACCGCTAGATAACGCAGAATCAATTCTTGGACGGCTCCCCCACATAACCTCATCGCCAATAACATCATTAGTAAAAACTGTTGCTGCAGTTGTTGGACGAATATGTGCCACAGCAACATGGCCCGTAGGCCACATTTTCATGTCTTTTCGAATAGGCACCCAAAGAATCAGATCTGCAAAAGAGAGATCTGAGAGTAACTGCCAATCTGCAACCAACTCACGTAGTTTGTGAGCCTGATCAATAGTTATCGAGCTTCGGCTATGTATTAATGTTTCAAACTGGGGCACGTTACTTCCACTCCCCTAAGTTGATTTCAATCTCTTGCGTTGCAAACCAGATAAGTTCCTCTTCTTCAGGAAAGAGAAGGAGTGCACATTGAACTTGTTCCCAAGTAATTGGCGAGTTTAAAGTGACTGAATTTTCATTGACTGTATTAACCTGCTGGGCTACTAACTCAATAGCTAAAACAATTCCGGGCGCTTTATTTGAAGGACGCATCTCCATTGATGCCTGTGCTGCCTCAAGGGACAAAAGATATTCGATCTCTTCTTCATCTAGCTCTTCATTTTCACCAACATAAAAAGGCGTTGGAGCCAAAATTGAATCAAGTTCTTTGCTTCCACTGTTAAGGAAGGCAGCAAGTTCATCATGAGATAGTGGAAGATAGGCTCGCATGCCTTAATAGTATTAGAAGTTAGCGCTTGAGCTCACTGGCCATTGTTGCAATTGATTTACGCAGCGCAGAGCGCATATTGACCTCAATGAGTGTGGCTTTCTCCTCAAGGGCCTTAGATGCCGCCCGTAGATCACGGCCAATGACTCGAACACACAATGGTCGCAATCTCGTAGTGATTGCCAAGAATTGGGCCTCTTCATCAGCACCTTTTTTGCCTTGAGTTCGCATGTTGAGTGTGAAGCTAAGAGCAGCTCTTATCGAAGTCTTTTCAAGTAGACCACATACCTGTTCTAAACGATGAATTCCAAGTAAATCAGGGCGAGCAATAACCATTAGTTCATCCCCTTGATCACAACTCCACGTGGTCATAGTTGATGTCCAACGTCTATCTGTTAATCGATTTGATAATCCTGAGATAGATCCTAAATCAATAACAATGTTGTCAAAACTCTGTGTCGCACTCTCCATCAACTGCTCAATACTTCCAGCTTCTTGCTGGGTAATTTCAGCAATAGCTAGTTGAGGGGCAATGGTCCTCCACCCAGCTTCTGATTGCACATTTCGAATTGCTATGAGAGCAGCAATAGATGGTGCTCGAAAATTTGCATCAATGAGCAGCGTTGACTTACCTAAGACGCTTAACTCCATAGCCAGGTTAAGAGCAATAGTTGTGCACCCTGTGTCACTGCCGGCAGATCCAATTGCTATTACATGTGCTTTGCGGTTCGCTCGGCTAGTCTGACTGACTTGGCGAAGCATAGGTGCACGAACAAAACCTCTCACAATGCTGACTAAGTCAGTAGTGGTTGCTGGATTGGGATGTAAGTCTGCATACTCCGGATTGGTTTTTGATGAGAACCCAACTACTTGTTTAACCTTTGTAGCTAAGTGCTTCACCACATCATTGGTAATTCCTGGTAAATCTGGTGAATAGATAAGCAGTGAGTTGGCAGCTTGTTCTATATTATTTGAGCAAAATCTCTCAAGTGCTTCAGTATCAATTGCTCTGAATACCACACTCCACCCTTGTGCAAAGAGAGTTCCGGAAACAAAACCTTCGAACTGGGCATCAGAGATTGCGGTAATTACTACAGGCAATTCTTGACTAGACATTGGAACTAATCACCACCAGGCGACCAGAAGTTGTGGCAGATAGAAGGCGTAGCACCTGCGTTTGTTCCACCGAGACTGTTATCGCTGCATCTGTACCGAAGTTCTTATTCTTCATATCCGCGCTAATGATTGGAACACTGCCCAGAATAAGAATCGGATCTTCTGGTAATTCACCATTGAGGCTATCGATAACCCAGTAGATATCTACAAGAGCACCAACATAGATCCCAGCAGCAAGATCCACAGATCGAATACTCAGTGGAACGGCGCTACTGGCCATTGTTTTGGCAGTGGAACTCACTGAATTGGTGGTCATGACTTCACCGGCGACAATATTTTTTATGACTACTTGTCCCAGTGGATCTAACTGTTTCGACAGATAAATCATGGAGCTTTCTGCAAGATCCATATCGATAAGTGAAAGATCTCCAGTTGAGATTTGATGTCCAATCTGTAAATCAATAGTTGCAACCCAATACTGTGTTGTTGATCGAGAGAAGCTAGCTAAAAAGAAGGCTGAAAGAAATGAAGCGATGATGAGGGCGATTGCTAAGGGCATTCTGGAACGACTACTTGACGGTGGTTTTCTCATGAGTGCACCCAATTGCATTGGCTGACAATGGCCGCATCTTTATCCACACTCATCCTTTGTGATGAGAAGAATTCAACCCAATGGTTGAGGATAAAGCGCGTGAAAAGTTGAAGCCTTCACTTATGACAACCAACCGAGTAGTAGAAGAGATATCAATAAGCAGTTTTCGCATTGAGAAGCTGGTAAGTGCATCAAATATTGATTGGCAGCATCCACTACTAGAAATCTTTAGACCTCAACCACTGCCGACACAATTCCTACCCAGCAAGCTTTATCTAGTTCCATCTCGATTTGATGATGAGTTCGATCCAGATTTCGCACCAGAGCCCACATCTGCAAGAGATCTTCCTGAACTCAAGGTGTGGACTGAGCGCTTTGCCCATTCAATTGTTGAGATTTGGGCAGGACGTCGCTCACCCAGGCAAGTTGAATCATTGTGTCACCACAGAATCTTCTCTGAGTTAGTCCGACAATCAGGCTCACAAAAAGAGATTGGGCACATTCGTAAGATCCATATTCAGGAGCCGTTAGATGGAATTTGTGAAGCAACAATCACTATTCGATTTGAGAATCGATTGCGTGTGATGCTTGTTAGGTTCGAAGGTATTGATAAGCGCTGGCTATGTACTGCACTTAACTTGCTTTAAGCACCACCATGACAACGCTTATATTTCTTACCTGAGCCACAAGGACATTGCGCATTACGTGAGACATCTCCAGTAGTTTTCACACCTGATTCATCAGCAGCTGTGTATTGAAGACCACTAGAAGACAATGGCTTAGCTTCAAGGCCTGCGCCACTTACTTCCTTGCTTGAAGCTTCAACAGTTACTTCGATATTGAAAAGGAATCCTGCAATCTCTTCTTTGATTGCATCCATCATCGCTGAGAATAAGTCGAAGCCTTCACGTTGATATTCAACGAGTGGATCACGCTGGGCCATGGCGCGAAGGCCAATTCCCTCTTGCAAATAATCCATCTCATAAAGATGCTCGCGCCATTTACGATCTAGAACAGAAAGCAAAACCTTGCGCTCTAATTCACGCATCACTTCTGAACCAAGTGACTCTTCACGCTTTGCATAAGCTGCTTGACAATCTTCAATTACTGCGGCAGTTAAAAACTCTGCATCTAATCCATTTCGTGAACCAACGCGGGCGACAAGTTCATCGATAGTAAATGAGATTGGATAAATAGTCTTAAGTGCATTCCATAAAGTATCTAGATCCCAATCCTCTGAATAACCTTGGGAGGTGGCCATGCTTACGTAGGCAGTCAGGGTGTCACTTACGAACGTTGCTACCTGATCCTTGATATCAGCACCTTCTAGAACCATTCGGCGCTCACCATAAACAACTTGGCGCTGGCGATTCATTACATCGTCATACTTCAAAACATTCTTACGCATTTCAAAGTTCTGAGACTCAACCTGTGTTTGCGCTGAGCGAATTGCGTTACTGACCATTTTGGACTCAATTGGCGCATCTTCCGGAATACCAGCAGCCGTTAAGAAACGCTCAACCATCCCTGAGTTAAATCGACGCATGAGTTCATCTTGAAGTGAAAGATAGAAACGTGACTCACCAGGATCTCCTTGACGACCAGAACGACCACGCAGCTGATTATCAATGCGTCGAGATTCATGGCGCTCAGTTCCCAAAACATAAAGTCCACCAAGAGCAATTACTTCTTCGTGACCTAATGCAACAGCTGCTTTTTGGCGAGTAATTTCATCTGGCCAAGCTTTTTCATACTGCTCTGCATCATCAACTGGAGACAGACCTCGACGTTGTAATTCAAAATCTGCCATGAACTCAGGATTTCCACCAAGCATGATGTCAGTACCGCGACCAGCCATATTTGTAGCAACAGTTACCGCACCTTTAACACCTGCGCGAGCAATAATTGCCGCTTCGCGCTCATGATGCTTTGCGTTAAGGACTTCATGTGGAACTCCTGCTTTGCGCAGAAAACTAGAAAGTTCTTCAGATTTTTCAACGCTGACAGTTCCAACTAGAACTGGTTGACCCTTGCGATGTTTTTCAGCAATATCGGAGGTAACTGCGATGAACTTGCCAGCCTCTGATTTGTAAACAAGATCAGCTTGATCAATACGAACCATTCCGCGATTTGTTGGAATAGGCACAACGCCGAGCTTATAAATCTGGTGGAATTCGGAGGCCTCAGTCATTGCCGTACCAGTCATACCTGAGAGCTTGTCGTAAAGACGGAAATAGTTCTGCAATGTAATAGTTGCAAGAGTTTGGTTCTCATCCTTGATCTCAATGCGCTCTTTTGCTTCGAGTGCTTGGTGTAAACCTTCGCTGTAGCGACGCCCAGCCAGCATACGACCGGTGTGCTCATCAACGATGAGTAGTTCGCCATTCATTACAACATAATCTTTATCACGCTTAAAGAGCTCTTTGGCACGTACAGCGTTGTTGAGGTAACCAATCATTGGTGTATTGGCAGCCTCATAAAGATTTCCGATTTGCAGAAGCTCTTCAACCTTTGTTACGCCATCTTCAAGTATTCCAATGGTTCGCTTCTTTTCATCAATTTCATAGTGCACATCGCGCTGCAATTTTCCTACAAGATTTGCAAATTCCACATACCACTTTGTGGCTTTATCAGCTGGTCCGCTAATAATTAATGGTGTGCGGGCTTCATCAATCAAAATTGAGTCAACTTCATCGACCACTGCAAAGAAATGATCACGTTGCACGCACTCTTCAAGCGTCCATGCCATGTTGTCACGTAAGTAATCAAAACCAAATTCATTATTTGTTCCATAAGTAATATCAGCTAGGTATGCCTCACGTCGCTCTGCTGGAGTCATGTTGGCCAAAATCACGCCAACCTTTAATCCTAGGAAGCGGTGAATACGCCCCATCCATTCACTGTCGCGCTCTGCTAAATAATCATTCGTTGTTACAACGTGAACTCCGCGGCCAGCAAGCGCGTTCAAATATGATGGCAAAGTTGCAACTAAAGTCTTTCCTTCACCAGTTCGCATTTCCGCGATATTGCCTTTGTGAAGTGCGGCTCCACCCATTAACTGAACGTCATAGTGACGCTGGCCCAAAGTTCTCTTTGCTGCTTCACGAACCACAGCGAATGCTTCTGGCATCAAATCATCTAAAGACTCACCTTTAGAAAAACGCTCCTTGAAGATTTCAGTTTGTGATCGGAGCTCTGAATCAGACATTGCAACAATACGAGATTCATGTCCATTAACGACAACGACAATCTTGCTCAGCTCTCGAAGGATGCGACCTTCTCCTGCACGCATAAGCTTGTCAATAAACGCTGGCATCAATGCAACCTTTCAAAGTTCACTAACTGATGTAGTTCAATTTCCCAGCCCCTATCGTAGAGGTTGCGCCACGCAAGCGGTAACCGAGCCCATGACCGCATATCCATGTGAATTCAGGGCTCTGGCTGCCTCAGAGACGGTGGCCCCTGTAGTGACTACATCATCAATGAGAATTAAATCACCCCGAGGATAAATGTTCTCGGCTATTCCAAAAGCTCCGCGCATGTTGTTAGCCCTTGCCTTTGCGCTAAGGGTGCTCTGATCTTTGACCTTCCGAATAATCGTTAAAGCTGGAATTACAGGTATGGAAGTTCTCACAGAAATTTCATTGCAGATATCGGGAATAAAACTTCTACCTCTTCTTCGCTTATTTACCACCGAAGAAGGAATCGGAACTAGCCGCACATTGTATTTGTCAAAATTAGCCCTACTAAGCACGTGAACTATCGCCTCAATGATTAACTCATCGGCCCCTTTTAATCCACGTTCTTTGGCAGCCAAGATTATTTTGCTAGCAGTAGGTGAATAGAGAACTGCTGAATTAACACGTAAGCCTCCAATATGAGTGAGGTAGTAGTGAGGATGCCATTCTCTGCGACAATTTGAGCAGATGGAGATTCCAATGGAATTACATCCATAACATCGAGTTGGAAAGAGCAGTTGACTCAGCTCTGAAATAACTTGCATCGTGGCAAGTTATCGTGAAAAGAATGTATGAAAACTTACTTGTGGAAACTAGGCATGAACATCATCTGGAATTAATTTAATCAGGCGCGATTCAATACCTTGTCGAGTTTGGCGCGGCAACGTTAAAACAAAGTGTGCGCCTTTGCCAGGCATTCCCCACGCTTCGAGTTCTCCATTGTGTAAACGAGCATCCTCGAGCGCGATTGAAAGTCCTAGACCCGTTCCTCCTCGAGTTCTGGCTCGTGAAGGATCAGCACGCCAGAAACGATCAAATACACGGGTGAGGGCGCTTTCATCTAAACCAATTCCATAATCCCTCACACCAACTGCCACATCATGCTCACTTGCCACAATTGTTATTGCAACAGGCTTTTCTTCAGCATGATCGATTGCATTTGAGAACAAATTACGCAAGATGCGCTCAACTCTTCGAATATCGGCCTTCACATTAATGCTCTCGGCAATGCTATAAATTCGAAGATCTGTGGAGTGCTCTCTGGCCACTAGCGCCAGATCCTCTGCACATCGATTAGCTAATAAAACAATGTCGAAATCAACGGCTTCAATAACTGCAACTTCAGCATCAAATCGGCTAACTTCAAGTAAATCTTCCAATAATCGCTCGAAGCGATCTAGTTGGGCCACTAAGAGTTCAGTACTTCTTGCAACAACTGGGTCAAAACTATCGCGTGAAGCGTTAATGACCTCAGATGCCATTCGAAGAGTAGTTAATGGTGTGCGAAGCTCATGGGAAACATCTGAAACAAAGCGTTGTTGAACTCGAGAAAGGTTTTCTAGTCTTGCAATCTGTTTCTCAAGAGACTCCGCCATCTCATTAAAGGCAGTTCCCAAAGTGGCAATTTCATCTTGTGACACCACTTTCATACGTTGGCGAAAATCTCCAGATGTGAACTGGGTTGCAATAGCTGCCGCTTCACGAACAGGTCGAACCACTTGTCGAACTACAAGCCAAACAATGAGAGCAATCAATAGAACCAAGACCAAGCCTGTTAGTAACAGCAGGCGTTGAATCAAATCTAGGGTTGCGTTTTGGTTAGCCAGAGAAAAAAGCATATACATCTCATATTGACCAGCTCCAGGGATTTGAACTTTTTGACCAAAAGCTAGACCAGGAATTCTCAATCCACCTGCATATTGAATGGTGACATTGGAAGAAACTAAATCTGCACTTTTGCGAACTCGCTTACTTAAATTCTCAGGAATCGAAGCTGGATCAACTTGGTTAGAAGTAATTTCATAGTTTTGTATACGAGTGTTTCCAGGGCTTCGAATGAAGACAACTTCTCTGGCATTCTCATTTGTTGTTAGTGATGTAGCTGAACTAATAATGTCGTTGATGACTTTAAATACTGCAGCATCTTTTTCGCCTTCAGCCAATAGGAAGCGGTATTCAGCTGAAAATATTGTGGAACGAGCTTCAATACGTGAAGAATCTAGATTTACTTTCTTAATACCAGTGGATAGCTGTGAGTTGAGAGCAGATCCGGTCAGGTATACAACGCCTATGGAAAGCAACACGGTGGAGATAATCACTCTAGTTGCAAGTGAATTACGAAGGCGTAAGAAAATACGGTTCATAGTTTAGGAACCGCCCATCACTCCAGCTTTGTAGCCAACTCCGCGCACAGTAACCACAATTTCAGGTCGCTCCGGATCATGCTCAATCTTGGAGCGAAGACGTTGAACGTGGACATTGACCAGACGCGTATCAGTGGAATGGCGATAGCCCCACACTTCACTGAGCAAGGCATCACGAGTAAAAACACGGCCAGGCTCTTTAGCGAGGGCGACTAACAAATCAAACTCTAAGCGAGTGAGTGAAATCTGTTTGCCTGCCCGCAAAATTTGGTGTGCTTGAACATCAATAGCTAAATCACCAATAGTTAATAAGCCTGCGATATCAACATTTGTTCGGCGCAAGCGAGTGCGAATGCGGGCGATTAACTCTGATGGATGTCTAAAGGGCTTAACCATGTAGTCATCTGCCCCAGCTTCAAGCCCGCGCACAACATCATGCGAGTCACCTTTAGCTGTCAACATAATGATTGGAACCATAGATTCTGCACGAATTAACTTACAGACTTCAATTCCATCAAGGCCAGGCAACATAACATCCAACAGAACTAAATCTGGTGGATTGTTACGAAATACATCGAGAACTTCATCTCCTCGACTTACGAGGTCTACATCAATACCTGCACCGGTTAAAACAATGCCGAGCATTTCGGCAAGGTCCTGGTCGTCATCGACGACCATAACCAATGTCATTAGCTACCGTGCTCCCAAGAGTTCAAGTACATATCTTGTGCTGGAGTAAGTGTGTCAATCAGGCCGCCCATGCTCTTCAACTTCAAGCTAGCAACTTCCTTATCGATATATGTAGGAACGTTGTGAACACCTGGCTTCAAGTTCTTAGCTTCTTTAACAAGGTATTCAGCCGTTAGCGCTTGATCAGAAAATGACATATCCATAACTGATGCTGGGTGACCTTCTGCTGCACCAAGGTTAACAAGGCGTCCTTCTGCAAGTAGAAGTAAACGGCGACCATCAGCCATTACATATTCATCAGTTTGGTGGCGCATCTTTGCATTCTTCTTAACTGAATGCTGTTCTAGCCAAGCAACGTCGATTTCAATATCAAAGTGGCCTGAGTTAGCCATGATTGCGCCGTCCTTCATTACTGCAAAGTGCTCATCGCGCAATACATCGCGGTTACCTGTAACAGTAATGAAAACATCGCCAACCTTTGCTGCATCTGCCATTGGCATAACACGGAAACCTTGCATCATTGCATCTAATGCCTTAGTTGGATCAATTTCAGTAATGATTACGTCGGCGCCCATTCCCTTTGCGCGCTCTGCAACACCCTTGCCGCAGTAACCAAATCCAGCAACAACAAGAATGCGTCCTGCTAGAAGGAAGTTAGTTGAACGAAATACTGCATCAAGAGTTGATTGACCTGTTCCATAACGGTTATCAAACATGTGCTTTGTGTCTGTGTCATTCACAGCAATCATTGGGAACTGAAGTGCTCCATCTTTTGCCATCTGGTTCAGACGAATAACTCCTGTTGTGGTCTCTTCGCAGCCACCAGCGATGTTTGGAATTAACTCTTTGCGAGTTGTGTGAAGAGTGTTTACGAGATCGCAACCATCATCGAAAACTTGGTGTGGTTCGATATCAAGAGATGCGTTGATGTGCTTGTAGTAACCATCGCGGTCAACAGCGTTGCGAGCAAAAACAGAGATTCCATACTCATGGACCAAAGCCGCTGCAGTGTCATCTTGAGTTGAAAGTGGGTTTGATGCACATAGGGCGATATCTGCGCCGCCAGCTTTTAGAACGCGCATTAAGACTGCTGTCTCAGTTGTTACGTGCATGCATGCAGAGATGCGAACACCAGCAAAAGGTTGTGACTTTTCAAAACGTGCACGGATTTGAGAAAGAACAGGCATGTTGCGCTCAGCCCATTCAATGCGCATGCGTCCCTGTGTTGCAAGAGATGCATCTGCAATATCGTGCTTTGGAAGAGTAGATGTAACTGGTACGTTCACGAAAAGCTCCTTTTATCGACTGCGGTCAGGAGCCTAGGTTACTGCCCCCACGCCTAAAGCGAGTAATGAAGACGCGCACCTAGCCACGAATAAGGGCGAGAACCTCATCACGTAGCTCTTGCATGCGCCCTGGTGACTTGGCCTCAACGTTGAGTCTGAGCAGCGGCTCTGTATTTGAGGGCCGTAGGTTAAACCACCATGTATCGCCATTGACTGTGAGTCCATCAAGATGATCCGTTGTAACCCCGGCCATTGAACTATAAGTGGATTCAACTAATGCAGTCGCTGCTTGCGTATCGACAACTGTCGAATTGATTTCACCACTAAGGCAATACCGTTGATAGGGCTTTAAAATCTGCGACATAGATTTATCAGACTCACCTAACGCTGCGATCGCATGCAATGCAGCAAGTGCCCCAGAGTCTGCTCTCCAAAAATCATCAAAATAGAAGTGGCCTGAATGTTCCCCACCGAAAATTGCTTTACTCTCAGCCATCATTTTCTTTATATAAGAATGACCAACACGTGAGCGAAGACCAACCCCACCATTTTCTTCAATTACTTCTAACACAGCCCTAGATGAGATTAAATTATAAATAATCGTTGATCCAGGATTCTTTTTTAGTTCGCGTTCTGCAATCAGAGAGGTGAGGTCAGATGGATTTACTGCGTTGGCTTTCTCATCAACTAAAAAGCAACGATCGGCATCACCATCAAAAGCTAAACCTAAGTCTGCTCCGTGTTCGATAACTGCCTTTTGAAGATCTCTTAGATTCTTTTCATCTATTGGATTCGCCTCGTGATTAGGGAAGGTTCCATCTAGTTCAAAATACATTGGTATGACTTCACAATTTAAACGGGCAAATATCGCAGGAGCTGTGTGCCCAGCCATTCCATTACCCGCATCCACAACGATTTTTAGCGGGCGAATATTGGAAAGATTTACCAGGCTTAAAAGGTGGTCTACATACTCTTCGAGCATGTCCCGATGAGTCTCAACCCCGACTGAGCGAAGTTCAAGTGCTGAGCCCTTTCGAACAAAGTTTTCAATTGTAAGTAAACCTGATTCTTTACCAATAGGTCGCGCACTACTAAGACAGAGTTTTATGCCGTTGTAATCGGCAGGATTGTGGCTTGCTGTAAACATCGCACCAGGAAGGCCAAGTTTGCCTGAAGCAAAATACAACATATCTGTTGAGGCTAATCCAATACGAATGACATCCATTCCTAAAGAAGTAACTCCCGCAGAAAATGCATCTGCAAGTGGGATTGAAGATGGACGCATATCTTCACCAATGACAATTGTTCCTGGTTCACGCTGTTGCTGAAGAAAGTGTGCGAATGCAACCCCTGTAGCAAAAGTGAAATCTGGATTTATTTCTACATCAACAAGTCCGCGAATGTCATAGGCTTTAAAGATATTTGCTATTTCTTGCGACATTAATTAATCCTTACGATGGAACGGCTCGAAGATGACCTCGGCGTCCAATTGCAGCATGTGAAGTATCTTCACCCACAACTGCAGGAGATGCTTCACTTCGCTTTCCAACTTCACGCACTGCATCTGCGATTGCCATTAAGTCATCATCGGTTGGACCAGGCTCATTTCCTGTTAGCTCTTGCTTTATAACATTCCATCCATGTGGAACTTTCAAACGCTCACCATGAGTTGCACATAGATCATATGCATGTGGTTCGGAATACGTTGCAAGTGGTCCCACCACGGCAGTTGATTCAGCATAAATATAAGTAAGAGTCATCATGGCAACTGAACGGCAGCCCACACGAGAGCAGGCTCGCCCGACGTGTGCTGGTGACTTCATGGTTAGAACATTAGTGGCCCGTGTGCCAATTTTTAGGGATTGCTAGGGATTTAAAACACGAATGTTTGAATTTGGAACTTCTACTCGTGTGAGAGCACTGCCGTTTTGGATAGGAATAAATCCATAACCATTACTTGAGGCTATAAGAGCACCAGCAAAGACCCCTTTACTGCTGGAAACAATCGTTATTGACCGTGAGTTTTCAGGAACGCGCCACGTTGCAATATCACTTCCTTTTATTACTTTGCTGACCGTTTTTCCATTTATTAACTTAGCTTGGACTTTGACTGAAATTGAATCCCCAGCAAATGCAATCAGTGGAGATAGTCCAGTCACAGCAATAGACATCGGTGTAAGGGGTGGTGTGGCCGTACTCCAAACAAAGTCTTTATGCCCACTGATTGTCACTGATGAAGAGACCGAAGCAACTACTGGCTCTGCAGAAGTGATTCGAACAGCAAAGGCGCTTGCTGAAATTTTGGGCTCTAATGAAAACTCAGAGACAACGCCAGCATCAATAGAGCGTGAACTCATGCCAACAGGAACAAAGCTGCCATCAGCAGATAGAACTTCTAGGGTGAAAGTTGTATTGACTTCACCTGGTGTAAGAATTCGCAGCGTGTGTGATGCAGATGCCTTTTGACCCTTTTTAGGAAGCTGATTAGGGATTGCTGGGATTACAACTTCTTTGCTAGCCATCGGATATGAGTTAACAAAATCTCCACCAAGTGCTTTTAATCCAGCGCCTTGTTCATCAATCATGAATGCATTTACGCGACCAGATCGGGGAGTGACTTGAACAGCCAAAGCTTTATCACCAGGGGCAAGTGAGTCAATGGAAAGTTGCATGTAGCTCTTTGACTCTAAATTTACAGACTTAATCGGTTGCTTTGCATTCTCGGTATAACTTTGAATGTCTACGATGGCATCACTTAATCCGCTATTGATAAGCATTAATCGACCGCGAGTTGTGACATTAGCTGTTCCACCAACAAACCAAGCTGCAGCACTGGGTCCAGAACACAACGTTCCCCCGGCCCAACTTCCCGTTCTGCTTTGCCAAATAAGTGGAGTAGTCCCTTGGGCTGAGATCACTAGGGAATCTTTTGATACCGGAAAGCGAAGTGCATTAAATGGCAGTGTCTTACTGCTTCGATTTTCTAAACGTTGGTACTGGGTTTTGCGTGAAGAAATAGATATCTGAGAAGTTAAACCATTAAGCGTCGGAGGACAAACCACCGCTGGATAGCTTTCAGAGTAGTTGCTTGGCTTTGAGACTGAAGTTAGCCCCGATGCAATGAGAAAACTGGCTACAAGTGCAGCTACATAAAGAAGTGGCTTTTTGAATTTCATGCCAGCTCCTTCTCTGAAATTTCACGTTTTCTACGGCCAGCCGGTGCTGCCAAGACAATGACGAGCGTCCAAGCAATCAACTGCAGTGAAAGCCATGCTCGCCTGATAGTTCCATCATGAAGCAGAGATATTTCTCCAGCCTCTTTCACCTGGAACTGTGGCAATGACTGTTCATCTTTAGCACGATCTAATCGATATCCATTTTGCAGAATTTGCCATGAACGATCAAAAGTTTCAGTCAAAGTAATTGAACCTGGGCCATTGACTGTTGTGCGAGCACCCACTTCACCGGCTTCTAAAACAGAACGTGTTCCATCTTTTGCGGTGAAAATAATTCGACCAGTAACACCAGTGACTCTCCAAACAACGCCAGCAGAGGTTGCTGAAGTACGTGCGAAT
This sequence comes from Actinomycetota bacterium, assembly GCA_039799185.1. GTDB lineage: Bacteria > Actinomycetota > Actinomycetes > Nanopelagicales > Nanopelagicaceae > Planktophila. The sequence goes on from JBDLTD010000001.1 coordinate 16,423, forward strand.
CCCCCAAGACCATCAATAGTTCGAATCACATTTCGGCTAAAGGGATTTTTAACAAAGACATACTTAATTCCATAAGCAGAAAAAACTTGACTGCTACTAATTCCAGAGCCATCAATGAGTTCCTGGGCTGCAATCTCAATCTCTCGCACTTGCCCCGGTGCAACATCGGGCTCTCCTAGTGAAATATCTTCACCGCGTGAGATGTAGTACTGAATTGATTTTGAATTTGCCGATCCAACTTCACGTAAGACTAAGGTTTTCGTGTCAGCTTCAGCAGTTAGGAATGCTGGCATTACGCGCTTCATATTGCTCTGCACTGGGGAATTAGCACCGGCAGTAATTGACCAACCAATACTTGAAACTGAATAAAGTGCGGTAATAATCAAAAGTAAACCAGCCAAGATATGGCGATAGTGAATATTGCTTGCAATCAGCACAGTTCGCAGGCGATCTAGAATTACAACACCAGCTGCGACAGAGGCAAGAGTTGCACCAACTAATAGTGTTCCAACCCATGTAGTTGTACCCGAGCTATTACCGTGCACCGTAATCGAGATTGATGAAAATAAAACCGCTGCACACATAAATGAGATACCAACTTGTGCAAAAGAACGTGCATGAGATGATGAAAAAAGAGCAATGACCAGTAGGAGCAGAATTGGACTAATTGTCCACCAAGGTAGAGAACCAGCACCGCCTGGATTACCTAAAAGAACTAGTGCAGTAGAGCCTCCTGCAAGATTAAGACCTGGTTCGGCAAGAAAACGTGCAGGGCGAATGAGTGCTTCAAATGAATAGGGTGCGGCAAGTATGAATGGGAATATCAACAACGTTAGACGCTTATACATTCTTGCAAGGAATTGAGGCTTCTCTAGTTTTTCATCGTAATCAGTCACAATTGCAAAGCCGATAACTCCCAGGCTCACAAGGGTTGTAGTCAAAGTAAATGAAGTTAATAGTGCTAACAAAATACTTAACCCATAGATGCGACGCCAGCTATTGAGCTCTACTTGCTTCCAGTTGCTTAAAATCATTGGAATTTGAGGTGCAATCATTAAAGCGACAAGAGTTGCTAAGCGCCCAGAGTTCACAGAGGCCAGAGCAACTGGAGATAGTGCATATAAGAAACTTGCAGGGATAGTTATAAATTGATTGCTTGAAAGCTTTCGTAGGAATGTGTGGCCTGACCACATAATCAAAAGAGGCGCTGCCAAAAAGAACACTGTTATAAGAAGCGGAGCTTTACCAAGCAGCAGAGTTGATGCCATTGCAACAACAGCGATCCAAGCTGGGGATGCATGTGAACTACCCATTCCAACTTGGTGCCATGATTCAAAATAGAGGTCCCATAAATCTCGGGCACCACTTGGTGATGCTGCAAGTGCACCGCCGTTTAATGCCCCAAAACGATTGCGGGATTGAATGAGAGTAATTATGGCAAGTAGCAGATATCCAAAAATTGCTGGGTTTTTCAGTAACTTACTAATCTGGAAACGTTGAGTTGGAACCAGTAGGTCTTCTTCTTCAAGTGAATTTAAGACAGATACAGATGAGCTCTCTGTAACAGGGATAATTTTTGCTCGAATAACCTCTGCAACCCGGGCTCCTGATAAGCGAATCTGCGACCAGCGAGGTGGAATATAGGAAGAAATAACGCGGGCAGAAACTAACCGCTTTGTCTTTCTAAATTTTCTTGCTTTAACGATCTCAGCCGGCTTAATAATCAAAGTAGCAACAGCTAATAGCTCATCGGCTGCATACCCAGGAAGTTTTGCTAACAAATAGCCAATAGCTCGAGCCATTGCAGAAGCTAATAATTGAATTGAAAGCCACGGAATCATCCACCATGATGAGTTAGCTAATAAAACGTAAGCAGCATTGCGGCGATCAAGAAGTAATGGTCGATGTAGGAAAGCTCCGTTAACGTCGACGCTACGTCGCTCTGAAGCCGAAGCTTGAGCATGGTGTGCAACGGCGGCAGTTGTGGCGATAACTCCATGACCGGCAACTCTTGCCCTCCAGCCAAAATCTATGTCATCGCGAAAGAGAGACAGATTTGAATCAAAGCCACCGAGTTCTTCGAAAATGTCACGGCGAATTAATGCGCCTGCAGTACTAACTGAGAGAACATCATGAATACCATCATGTTGGCCTTGGTCATATTCATCGGTTTCAAGACCGGTCCAGCGAGCACCATTGCCAGCAATACTTATTCCAGCTTCAAGTATGTGTGTGCGATCGTGCCAACCAAGAAGTTTTGGGCCAGCCATTGCAACTTGAGGTCGATCATCAATTGCTTCTAATAGTTTTTCAAGTGCAGTAGGTGTGGGTGCGCAGTCATCATGAATCAACCAAATCCACTCACTATTGCCTTCAACGTGTTTGGGCATCTTTGCTACTGCGAGCGCAACTGCATCACCAAATCCGCAATCGCGATCTGCTGCAATTAATGGAATGCGGGCAGCTTTAATAAGTTTTGTGGACGAATCATTGGAATCTGTATCAACTGCAACAATTTGATCTGCAGGTCTGGTTTGTGAAGCTAATGCAGCAACAACTGCAGGTAACCAAGTTTCACCGTCGTGTGTTACAACAATTGCGGTGACTAAATGTCTATCTGTTACTGCCACAACAAAACCACCATCTCTTAAAGAGTTGGGATTAAAAGATTACGCAGAACGGCGCTTTAAGCGACGACGTTCGCGCTCTGATAGTCCGCCCCAAATTCCAAAACGTTCGTCATGTGCAAGTGCGTATTCCAAGCACTCTGAACGAACATCGCATGAAAGACAAACACGCTTTGCTTCGCGAGTTGAGCCGCCTTTTTCAGGGAAGAATGCTTCTGGATCTGTTTGCGCACACAATGCGCGTTCTTGCCAAGAGAGTTCAATACTCTCGCCGGTCGCTAGCGTGATCTTTGGTCCAGTGGTGGGGATTGGGGAGTTCGTGGCTTCCGGCTTAATCGGCATAGTCAATGCTCCTTGAGAACTTCAGGTCTCATCCCGTGTGGAAAAGACTTACTAATAACTGAATTACACGCGTGTAAGTCGAATAAGTCAAGCCAAGATGACCACTTTCAGAAGATATTCACGCTCAAATCACTCTGGGATTTGGATTATTTCCATATTTGTCACAAAAGATGCCAAAATTTTCACTGAATTGGCCACAACTGCCCCAGATGCGATAAATGAATTAATGATGGTCGCACCCGCACCCACTCGAGCTCCAGATTCAATAATGGAACCTGAAATCTGGGCACCCGCCCCCACTACGGCCCCGCTAGAAACGCAGCTGCCCCCATCAATAAGAGCAGATGAGTCCACCTCGGCGCCTTTCATAATTAAAAACTCCTTGCCCACACTTTCAACAAGACCTGCAGTGAGTGCAGAAGAATCAGCTAAGCCTGCCACTAAATCTCTTGAACCCTTAAGCAGGGCTTGTGGTGTGCCAATGTCTAGCCAATAAGAATCATCAATGAAACCAAATACTTTGCCGTGGCTTGCAACAAGATTTGGGAAAACTTCTCTTTCAACACTGACAACACGATCTGGCTCTATTGATTGGATGACCGAAGGTTTGAAAACATAGCACCCAGCATTAATGGTATTTGTTACTGGATTCTCCATTTTTTCTAGAAAAGCTGTAACGCGACCATCTGAATCAGTCGGAACACAACCATAAGTACGAGCATCTTCAACTGCAGTTAAATGCAGCGTTGCATCAGCCCCATTTTCTTCATGCTCTTGAATTTGTAGCGCCAAATTGTGTGAACTTAAAACATCACCATTAAAGACAACAACTGATTCATCACCTGACAATAGTTTTGCTGCATTTCTAATAGCACCGCCGGTACCCAACGGCTCTTTTTCAACGGCATAGAGCAGTTTCATTCCCCATTTAGATCCATCTCCAAAATAAGGAATGAAGACCTCAGATAAATAAGAAGTGGCAAGAACTACAGTAGTTATTCCTGCCTTTTTTGCCATAGCCAGTTGGTGTTCTGTCACTGGTAAACCAGCAACTGTCAGCATTGGTTTTGGAGTGTTTTTAGTAAGTGGCATTAATCGTGAACCAAAGCCACCTACGAGAAGAATTCCAACGGCCATTTGCTAAGCCTTTAAGCGGTTAACTGCATCTTTTATGGCTGCGTCAGAGACAGTCATTGCGATGCGAATATGGTTTTTGCCTTTTTCACCATAGAAACTACCTGGGGTGGCCAGGATTCCGCGCTGTGCTAACCAATCAACACTTGTCCATGCATCCTCATCACGTGTGCACCATATGTAGAGACCTGCATCGCTAAATTCAATTCGAAATCCGCATGCTTCAAGGGCTGGACGCAGAGCATCACGTCGTGCGTTATAGCGTGCGCGTTGCTCGGCAACATGTGAATCATCACCAAGTGCAACAGTCATTGCTTTTTGTACAGGCAATGAAACCATCATCCCTGCATGCTTTCTTAGTTCACGAATCTTTGCGATTAGCGAAGAATCACCCACCATAAATGCCGCTCTGTATCCCGCCATTGAAGAGCGTTTGGATAGTGAGTGAAGCGCTAAAATATTTTTGTTATTTCCTTCAGTGAAGGCCATGACTGATGTTGGTGTGGCATTGTGCTCGAACTCCAAATAGCATTCATCTGAAATCAACACAGCATCATTTGCTCGTGACCATGCAATGCATTCCTTTATTTCTTCAACAGTATGGACTCGCCCAGTTGGATTTGATGGTGAATTAAGCCAAGCTAAATCAGCGTTAGGCCAGCTCTTTGCACTAATAGGAACAGGAACGGACTGTGCCTGTGCTATCAATGCGCCCACGTGATAAGTGGGGTAAGCAATCTCTGGAATTAAAACTTTTTTAGATTCTAAAATAGTTGGTAGCCATGCAACTAACTCTTTTGAGCCAATGACAGGTAGAACATCAAAATCACCGGTGGCACCTAAGCGAGATTTTGCCCAAGCGGTTATTGCAGCACGTAGTTCAGGTGTGCCAGCAGTTACTGGATAACTAGGTGAATTAGAGGCATCACGCAAAGCTGATTGAATAAATTCAGGTGTGGGATCTACTGGAGTTCCAACGGAGAGATCAATAATCCCGCCAGGGTGCGCACGGGCCTTATCTCCGTAGGGGGCAAGAGCGTCCCAGGGGAAATCTGGGAGTGAAGAGCGCAAGAAGAATTACTCGCTCTTTGGAGGAAGAGCTTTTACTAGTTCGTGGTCGGTACCAGTTGCTCCGACTTTGCTGGCTCCACCTGGTGAACCGATTTCAACGAAAAACTCTGTATTAACTTTTCCAAATTGCTTCCACTGTGGTGGGACATCATCTTCGTAGTAAATAGCCTCAACCGGACACACAGGCTCACACGCACCGCAGTCAACACATTCATCGGCTTGGATATAGAGCATGCGATCGCCTTCATAGATGCAGTCCACAGGACACTCAGCGATGCACGATTTATCTTTTACATCGATACATGGTTCAGCGATCACATAAGTCACGACTTGCCTCCAAAAGAAATATTAGTTACCAACTCTCAGATTCTAATCGTATCGGCTCTCCTGGCGCGATATTTGAAGTTAAGGTTTATCGTTGAGCCATGAATAAGGGTCTAGAGGCCACATTTAGCGCCCTCATTGGAAAGCGAGTCACCATCCGCTTGCATGATCCCGAGGGTGGATTCCGCGACATCGTGGGCCATCTCGAGTCCCCCATCACCCTTCGCAATCGACATGGAAGACTCATCGAATTTTCCTACGATGAGATTGCGATATGGAAAGAAGTGGTTGAGAAAAAGTGAGCCTTCGACTCTATGACACTGCTTCGCGAAAGCTTGCACCTGTTACTTCAACTAATGGCACAACAACAATGTATTGCTGCGGACCTACGGTTTATCGTGATGCGCATGTAGGAAATTTAAGAACATTTCTACTCTCTGATTTGGTGCGCCGTGTTCTCATAGCTAATGGCGTTAATGTGAAACTTATTCAAAATATTACCGATGTTGGTCACATGTCTGAAGATATTGAGAGTGAAGACAAAATGCTTGCCCAAGCTAAAGCTGAATCTATTGATCCATTCACAGTTGCACGAAAATACGAAGCAGGTTTTCACACTGATTTAGCACGTCTGAATATTGAAAAGGCAGATGCTTATCCAAGAGCTAGCGAATCCATTGAATTAATGCTTGCCATTATTGAGCAACTCATCGCCAAGGAATTTGCATATGTGGGTGAAGATGGCACGGTGTATTTTTCAGCGCAAGCTTTTCCAAGTTACGGCGCAATAAGTGGCAATCGCTTAGATGCCCTAAAGCCTGGCCATCGTTATGAATACAGTGAAGATGGCGCAAAACGTTTTCATGCTGACTGGGCCCTTTGGAAGAGCGCTGGTGGTCGTAAAGAAATGATTTGGGATTCACCATGGGGTCCTGGTTTTCCTGGTTGGCATATTGAGTGCTCGGCAATGTCGCTGCACTTCTTGAATTCACATATCAATCTTCACGTCGGAGGAATCGATCTGCGCTTTCCTCATCATGAAAATGAGCGAGCACAATCAAATGCAATTACTGGAAATGAGAGCGTGGATCTTTGGCTTCATGGCGAGCATCTGCTTTTTGAAGGCCGTAAGATGTCTAAAAGTGCGAGGAACGTTGTCCTCCTTAAAGATGTTATTGATCGGGGTTTTGATCCCCTAGCCGTGAGATTGTGTTTCCTAGAAAACCGATATAGATCCCAAATGGATTTAACGTGGGCCTCGATTCAAGCAGCAGATGCAACCCTTAAACGTTGGCGCAGAAAGATAAAGACCTGGGGAACGCAAGTTGCTGTGAAGGATGCAGAATTCTTAGAGATTCTTAATAATGATTTAGATACTCCAAAAGCCATTCAATATCTGCGCAATATTGAAAAGAATGAAGATCTCAGTAATCGTGCAGCGCTATTTCTATTCGCGGATCAAATACTGGGTCTTGATCTTGATCGTGAGGAAGTAGCCAAAGCTTTAACTCCAGAACAAGAAGAGATTCTTAAACTGCGACAAATCGCAAGAAGTGAAAAGCAGTGGGCTAAGAGCGATGAGTTAAGAATAAAGCTAGAGCAAAGCGGGCTTGAAATTATGGATGGACCGCAGGGGCAAAGCTGGAACTGGCGTTAAGCGGGAAGCAAGATTGCAATTACTAAAGCTAGAAATCCCATATTGATAAGTGAAATTCCAACGGCACTACCTTCAATCAAATACTCCTCATTTATACCTGGAAAGCCTGCGCGTAACACCACAAAGGTCCAAGCAACTGCAGCCAATATTTTTAGAGTTCGCCCGCCCCACATGCGACCAATACTCCAAATACCCACCAAGGTTGCAAGTAAAACGAAGATCAAACCAAATGGGGCAAGAGAGGAATGCAAAAATACTGAGCCAGTACCAAGGCCAGCGCCAATAATAATTGCAAAGAGTTTTCGCACTACAGAACTACCCCAGAAGTTAAATCACTTTCACGGCCATGTTCATCAAAAGGCTCACTCTTTTGCCCTTTAACTAGGGTGTAGTACTCATGTCCCCAGACTTGTAAACCTAGGTTATTTGAGAGCGCGAAGAATGGGCCATCTAATGCAATCTGGGTTTCATGGGCTTTCATAGCTGCCATCTTGGCATCAACAAAATCATTGCCATTAATTAGTGTCGTGACGAATGAATCATCTTTGGCAAAAGGCACGTCATCAACGTTGTCAGCACCAAAGAAATCTGAACCAATCTCTTTCATAGCCTCCATTCCCTGGGCAATAACTGATTTAGGGATTGTGTTCCAATAAATCTTTTGTATCTGCCAAGTAGCTAATTCACTTGCTCGCATAGCAACTCGATGGGCTTGAATATGATCGGGGTGACCATAGCCACCGATTTCATCATAAGTAATCAGAACATGAGGTTTTATCTCTTCAATTATTTTAACAAGCTCACCTGCAGCCGAATCTAAATCAGCCTGCCAGAAAACATCTGGGCGCTCGTTGGGTTCTGTTCCCATCATTCCGCTATCTCGATATTTGCCTAGAAACCTGAAATCAGTAACACCTAAAGCTTTCATGGCAAGAGCTAATTCAATTTCTCGGTGTTTTCCTAATTCATCTTTTTCACTGCTTGCTAAATGTGAAAGAGAAGGGACTAAAACTTCTCCTTCTTCTCCACGCGTGCAGGTTACTAAAGTTACTTTTGCGCCTAGTGATGCATAAAGGGCCATAGTCGCGCCGTTGTTAATTGTTTCATCGTCAGGATGAGCGTGCACAAGGAGTATTCGGTAGCCCTGATAAGAATTTTTCATTGCTTCTCCCATGCAAGTATTCCCCCGTCTAAATGACGTGAATTTATAAATCCTGCCTTTTGGATAAGAGCCAGGCAGGTTGCTGATCTTATTCCAGAGCGACAGTGAAGAATAATCTCTTTATCTCTTGGAAGTAGCTTGAAGGCAGAAGCATCAATAAAACCAGCCACCGGCATCAATACAGAACCTGGGATTCGAGATTGTGCGAATTCTTCAGGCTCGCGAACATCAACCAGTAAGAAATCATCATTATTGGCAAACTTATCTTTAAGTTCTTTAGCCGAGATTTCTGCTTCAGCAACTACCCCACAAAAGCTTTCATAGCTCTCTAAGAGGTTAACCTGCGTTGGGTTCTTGCTACAGATTACACATTGTGGATTTTTATGAATATCAATCTTTGAATACTCCGCCTCTAGGGCCTCATAGATCATGAGCTTTCCAATTTGGAGTTCACCAATACCTGTGATTGCTTTAATTACTTCATTTACTTGCATCGACGCTATTGCTGCACACAAAACTCCTAATACACCTGCTTCTGCACAGTTTTGAACTGTTCCTGGGGCAGGAGGTGTTGGATGTAAACAGCGATAACACGGACCAAGTGAACTCCAAAAAATGGCAGCTTGTCCGTCAAAGCGATTAACCGAACCCCACACATAAGGTTTCTTGAGCAAGACTGCAGCATCATTAATTAAATAGCGCGTAGCAAAATTATCAGTTGCATCAATGATGATGTCATAGTCAGACATAATTTCAAGAACGTTTGTTGTATCAATTCTCACTGGATATATATTTATTGTTACTAATGGATTGCTCTCTTGAATTTTACTTCTTGCGACTTCAACTTTCTTCTTTCCAATATCAGACTGGCCATAAAGTATTTGCCGATGCAGATTAGTTTCATCTACCGAGTCGAAATCAACTATTCCAATTGTTCCAACTCCTGCTGCTGCCAAATACATAAGAGCAGGTGAACCGAGTCCTCCAGCACCAATGCACAAAACCTTTGCGTTTCCAATACGTTCTTGACCACTTGCTTGAATCTGGGGAATCACGATCTGGCGACTATATCGACGCGCTTGCTCACCACTTAATGCTGGGCCCGGATTAACAAGCGGTGGAGTTTTCATAGGAGGTTAATTCTGCCGTATCTACGCATGCGTTGCTACAGCTATTAGCGCAATCGCCTCTACTGCCTCTACGATTACACCAATGAGCACAATTGATACATCAAATAAGCCGCGTTTGCCTCGTGATGAGCGCCGTGCACTTTTGCTCTCAGCAGCCCTTGAGGTTTTCACTGCCGCTGGTTATCACTCTGCAGCAATGGATGAGATTGCAGATCGTGCAAATGTCAGCAAGCCAGTTTTGTATCAACACTTCCCATCCAAACTAGATCTATATTTGGCAGTTCTTGATCTGCACATTGACTCATTAGTTTTTGAGATTCAAAAGGCAATTGCCTCCACTCCTGATAACGCCAACCGTGTTCATGCCACAGTTGATGCATATTTCGCTTTTATTGAAAAAGAAGGTGAAGCTTTTAGATTGCTATTTGAAAGTGACATGAGTGTTGAACCATCTGTGCGTGAGCGTTTAAATCGAATGACTTATGACTGCGCAGCAGCAGCAAGTGCCGTTATTTCAATTGATACTGGTCTTCCTAAAGAGGCTTCAATGCTCTTAGGTGTTGGAATGATTGGATATGCCCAAGTAACAGCACGTCATTGGTTAGACCGAGACAGCACATTAACGCGTGAACAGGCAGTTGAATTGGTCAACAACCTCATGTGGCGAGGAATTTCGGGATTCCCTCGCAATTAACTCCGATAGGATTAGAGCTATGAGCACCACTAATAAACAAATTTCTGGCGCCATTTAACGTGTCGAAAACTTTCGCAGAACTCCCACTTCGCCCTGAAACCATTGAGGCTTTACATGCTCACGGTTTCATTGCTCCCTTCGCTATTCAAGAGATGGTTTTACCTATCGCACTAAGTGATGGCGATGTTATTGGCCAAGCTAAAACAGGAACTGGAAAGACTCTAGCTTTTGGCGTTCCTGTTATTGAAAGAGTAATTGCGCCAAATGATTCAGAGTGGGCTGATTTTGAACACAAAGGAATGCCACAGGTCTTGATCGTCGTTCCAACGCGCGAACTCTGTACACAGGTAACAAAAGACATTGAAGAGCTAGCAAGTAACCGTGGAATTAGAACGTTAGCGGTTTATGGTGGACGAGCATTTGAACCTCAGATTGAAGCGCTACAAGCTGGAATTGAAATTGTTGTTGGCACACCAGGTCGTTTACTAGATCTCTCACGCCAAGGTCAACTGCGTTTAAAGCAAGTATCACGCCTGGTTTTAGATGAAGCAGATGAGATGTTAGATCTTGGATTCTTGCCTGATGTTGAAAAGATTTTGGCAAACACTCCTAATCGCATGCAAACCATGTTGTTCTCAGCAACTATGCCTGGAGACATCATCGCTCTTGCCCGCCGCTTTATGAATCAACCTATTCATATTCGCACGCAAGATTCAGAAGATGAAGGCGCAGTTGTTACACGCATCAAGCAGCATGTATTGCGTGCTCACGCTATGGATAAAATTGAAATGCTGGCCCGTATTTTGCAGGCTGAAGGCCGCGGCCCAACAATGGTTTTTTGTCGCACTAAGCGCACCTGCCAAAAGACAGCTGAAGATCTTATGGAGCGTGGCTTTAAAGCAGCACCTATCCATGGCGATCTCGGACAGAGCGCTCGTGAAAAAGCTTTAGGTGATTTCAAGGCGGGCAAGTCAGATGTTCTCGTTGCAACAGATGTTGCTGCTCGAGGGATCGATATCGATGGAATTACGCATGTGATTAATTATCAGTGCCCAGAAGATGAAAAGACTTATGTTCACCGCATTGGTCGAACAGCACGTGCCGGTGCACATGGAATTGCAGTTACATTCGTTGACTGGGATGAATTAGCTAGATGGAAGATGATTAATCAAGTTCTAGATCTTGGATTAGCTGAACCAGAAGAGACATATTCCTCTTCCCCGCACCTCTATGAGGTTCTAGATATTCCAGCAGGCTCCACGGGACGACTCACTAAGAGTAAGCCTGTTGTGCAACAAAAGGCTGTCACTGAAAAACGTGTAGAAAAGAAGGTTGAATCAAAGCCAAAGGTTGAGCGAACTCGCACACGAACAAAGAAGTTTAAAGAGAGTTAAGTCGTAACAAAAACGCGAATTGCATCAACCAGCATCTGAACTGCAATCGCGGCAAGTAAAAGACCAGCAATACGTGCTACTAATGTCACGCCCGCTTCTTTAATCACCTTCATAATCGTTGTTGATGCCATGAGCGCTGCTGCAATAGCAACGTGCACTGCAATAACAGCGCCAACTAAACCCAGTGCCATGCTTGGGCCATCAATTTGCTGAACGAAAATCATAGTTGCAACGATTGCGCCGGGTCCTGCCAGTAACGGAGTTCCTAGAGGGACGAGTGCGATGTTGGCATCTTTTGCCTCACCACGGCCACTACCTTTACCGCCAGTTAAAAGATCTAAGGAAATAAGTAAAAGAAGTAGTGCGCCAGCAGCTTGCATCGCTGCAATTGAAACATTGAGGTAACTCAAGATGAAGCGACCAAAGAGAGCAAATATTGAAATTACTAGTAGTGAAACTGACGCAGCCTTTATTGCAAGAACTCTGCGCTCCTTTGGTGATTTATCAGCTACTAGCGCTAAGAAAATTGGTGTGGCACCAGGTGGATCCATGATCACAAATAGAGTCACAAATGATTGGACCGCAAAAGTTAATGCGCTGGCTTTCATGCTCGTACCACCCTTCGCTTATCGGCAAGAGATTCAAGTTTTTCCCATTGCCCTGGGCTGGTTTGAAATTCTGCAAGTAAGTTCAGTTTACCGCTTCCGTGGTAGTCGCTGGAGCCAGTTATTACTAAATCCAATTCTGTGGCAATTGAGCGCAGCATCGCTCTTTCCTCTGGATTTTGATCTCTATGATCAACTTCAATTCCATTTAAACCAGCATCTACTAACCCTTGAAAATCACT
>JBDLTD010000002.1:0-34990 GCA_039799185.1 Actinomycetota bacterium
TTCTCTCGCCGTGCATACAACATTGAACGCTTATCAGTTGGACCAACTACTGACCCATCCATCTCACAGATGGACATTGTGGTTAATTTGGAAGGCCATGCGCTCGAGCAAGTTATTGCTCAGCTCGATAAGTTGATCAATGTCATTTCTATCAAGGAAATACTTCCAAATAAGGCAGCACCAGCAGTACACGACACTCAACCCGATTACCAGAACTAAAGGAGAAATACCGTGGCAGCAACGATGTATCACGAAGAGGATGCCGATCTATCCATCATCCAGGGTCGCAAGGTCGCGATCATCGGTTACGGCTCACAAGGACATGCGCACGCACTTAACTTGCGCGATAGCGGTGTTGATGTCCGCGTCGGACTAAAAGAAGGTTCAGCATCACGCGCAAAGGCAGAAGCTGAAGGTTTGCGTGTTGTTTCAGTAGCTGATGCAGTTAAGGAAGCAACAGTGATCATGATCTTGGCACCTGACCATGTTCAGCGCCATATCTACACAGAATCAATTTTGCCTAACCTAAAAGATGGCGATGCGTTGTTCTTTGGACATGGTTTCAATATTCGCTTTGGTTACATCAAGCCAACTGCATCAGTAGATGTTTGTATGGTTGCACCAAAGGGCCCAGGTCACTTAGTGCGTCGTGAGTACGCAGCAGGCCGCGGAGTTCCAGTAATCGTTGCAGTTGAACAAGATTCAACTGGAAGCGCTTGGCCGTTAACACTTTCATATGCAAAGGCAATCGGTGGACTTCGCGCAGGTGGAATTCTGACTACGTTTACAGAAGAGACAGAAACAGATCTCTTCGGTGAGCAGTCAGTTCTTTGCGGCGGTGCATCACAGCTAGTTATGTATGGCTTTGAGGTTTTAACTGAAGCTGGATATCAGCCTGAGGTTGCTTACTTTGAGTGCTTGCACGAACTTAAGCTCATTGTTGATTTGATGTATGAAGGTGGAATTGCAAAGCAGCGCTGGTCAGTTTCTGACACAGCAGAGTTTGGTGATTATGTTTCTGGTCCACGTGTTATCGACCCACACGTTAAGGACAACATGAAGGCAGTTCTTGCAGATATCCAAAGTGGTGCATTTGCAAAGCGCTTCATCGATGATCAAGAAGCAGGGGCTCCTGAATTTAAGTCACTTCGCACAAAGGGTGAGACTCACCCAATCGAGGCTGTTGGCCGTGAACTTCGCAAGATGTTTTCATGGATGAAGCAATCCAAGGGCGATGACTATAAAGAGGGAAGCGCGGCGCGTGGCTAAAGTTATTGATTTAGCTGTAATTGCCGGTGATGGAATTGGTCCCGAGGTTGTTAACGAGGGCCTAAAAGTTCTTGATGCTGTCGCAAAGAAGTATGACGTGAGCTTCAAGCGCACTTCGTACGACTTAGGTGCTGGATATTGGCACCGCACTGGTGAAGTTCTTCCACAAGCTATCTTGGATGAGATTGCGACCAAGGATGTTATTTTGCTAGGCGCAGTTGGAGATCCAACAGTTCCAAGTGGGGTGCTTGAGCGCGGACTATTGCTTAAGCTTCGTTTTGCATTACTACATTAATTTGCGCCCTGCACGTTTAATGCCTGGTGTTACCGGACCATTAGCGACAAAGGCCCCGATTGATTTTGTTGTTGTGCGGGAAGGAACCGAAGGCCCATATGTTGGTGCAGGGGGAGTACTTGCAGAAGGTACTGATGCAGAGATTGCAACTGAGGAAAGTTTAAATACTCGCCGGGGTGCAGAGCGAGTTATCCGTGACGCATTTGAGCGCGCGTCTAAGCGTGATCGCAAGAAGCTAACTTTGGTGCACAAAAACAACGTATTAACTCGTGCGGGTGGTCTTTGGACTCGTACATTTAACGAAGTTGCTAAGGAATACCCAACTGTTACCACTGACTATTTACATGTTGATGCTGCTTCAATGTTCTTTGTAACCAACCCAGAGCGCTTTGATGTTGTTGTTACAGATAACCTCTTTGGCGATATCTTGACTGATATTGCAGCTGCAATCTGTGGCGGAATTGGTTTGGCTGCTTCAGGCAACATCAACCCAACTGGAAAGTTCCCCTCAATGTTTGAGCCAGTACATGGCTCTGCTCCAGATATTGCTGGCAAAAACATTGCAGATCCAACTGCCACTGTTATGTCAGTTGCCATGATGCTTGATCACTTAGGTTATGCCGATGCTGCCCGTGATGTTGAGCGCGCAGTTGCTGCCGATCTACTCACTCGCGCAGATAAGAAGCGAAGCACTAGTGAAGTTGGAGATGCGCTAGTCGCAGCGCTATAAGCCATGAAAATTACACTCAACCCCAATGCAAAAGATGCTGCTACACGTGATGCACTTGTTGCTGAAGGCGGATTCGGTAAGTACTACACCGATCACATGGTTGTGTGTGAGTGGACTGAAAAAGATGGCTGGGCAGAACCAGAGTTAAAGCCTTATGGTCCACTCTCATTAGATCCAGCTACGGCGGTATTTCACTACGGTCAAGAGATCTTTGAAGGTATGAAGGCATATCGCCAACCTGATGGTTCGATCTCACTCTTTCGTCCAGATGCAAATTCCAAGCGCTTTGCTAACTCGGCTAAGCGTTTAGCTTTACCTGAAATGCCTGAGGCGTTGTTTTTGGAGACAGTTGAAACTTTAGTTAAGCAAGATGCAGGTTGGGTTCCAAATAAAATTGGAGAATCTCTCTATATCCGCCCATTTATGATCGCTACCGAAGTTGGTTTAGGCGTTCGTCCAACTAATAAGGCCACATACATTCTTATTGCAACACCTGCCGGCGCCTATTTTGATCCATCAAAAGCAGTATCTGTGTGGATTTCAACTGAATATGTGCGCGCGGTACAAGGTGGAACAGGTGAAGCCAAGTGCGGCGGAAACTATGCAGCATCACTTGTTGCACAAAAAGCTGCTGCTAAAGAAGGTTGCGATCAAGTTGTGTGGATTGATGCCAAAGAGCGCAAGTGGGTTGAAGAGATGGGCGGCATGAACCTTTATTTCGTTAAGGGAAAAGGCGCAGATGCAACTGTCATCACTCCAAAGTTAACCGGCACATTACTTCCAGGGATCACACGCGACTCAATCCTTTCTGTTGCTAAAGATCTTGGTTACAAAACTGAAGAAGTAATGCTGAGTATCGATGATTGGCGCGATGGCGTTTCATCAGGTGAAATCACTGAAATCTTTGCCTGCGGTACTGCAGCAGTTGTTTCACCGGTTGGGACTGCTAAATCAAACATGGGTACGTGGGTAACAGGCGATGGTCAGCCTGGCGTGATAACAATGCAAATTCGTAATCACTTACTTGCAATTCAACATGGAACAACTCCTGATACACACGCTTGGGTACGTAAGGTCTGCTAATGCCAGTCTCTGATGCATTTCATATCTATGACACCACCTTGCGCGATGGTGCGCAGCAAGAGGGTTTAAATCTCTCTGTTCATGACAAGTTAGCAATTGCACGCCACTTAGATGATCTCGGTGTTGGATTTATTGAAGGCGGATGGCCAGGAGCAAACCCTAAGGACACTGAGTTTTTTGCACGTGCTAAAAAAGAGTTAGTTCTAAAGAACGCTACCTTTGTTGCCTTTGGTGCCACACGTCGTCCAAATGTAAAAGCTGCCGATGATGTATTACTTGGCGCACTTCGTGATTCAGGTGCTCCAGCAGTTACTTTGGTAGCAAAGGCCTTTGATCGCCATGTTGATTTGGCACTCAAAACTTCTCTTGATGAAAACCTAGAGATGATTCGTGACTCTGTGAGCCACTTAATTGCCGAAGGACAACGCGTATTTCTTGATGCTGAGCACTTCTTTGATGGATATCGCAGCAATCGTGCTTATGCATTAGAAGTTGTTCGAGTTGCAGCTGAAGCAGGGGCAGATGTCATTGCCTTGTGCGATACAAATGGTGGAATGTTGCCGGATGAGCTTTCCCAAGTTGTCCACGATGTTTTAACTGCTAGCTCTGCCCGTCTTGGCATTCACTGTCACAACGACACTGGATGCGCAGTTGCCAACTCAATGGCAGCAGTTGCCGCTGGTGCAACTCATGTTCAAGGAACGCTTAATGGATATGGTGAGCGCACAGGAAACGCCGACCTTGTAACAATCATTGCAAACCTAGAGTTAAAAAAGCATCAATTGGTTTTGCCTAAGGATTCACTGCGCGAAGCTTTCAGAATTTCACATGCTGTGGCTGAAGTTACAAATGTCTCTTCAAGTGCGCGCCAGCCATATGTTGGTGTCTCAGCATTTGCCCATAAAGCAGGACTCCACGCCAGTGCAATCAAGGTGGATCCATCTCTCTACATCTATTGAATTAAAGTCACAAGAACTTGGCGTTGATTTGGGTGGAGATAAAGAACTAATCGGTCGAATCGTTGATCGCGTTAAAGAGATGGAATCTCGTGGATTTACCTTTGAAGCAGCAGATGCCTCTTTTGAGCTCCTTGTTCATGAAGAGATGAGTGGAAAACGACCATCATTTTTCACAATAGATCATTGGTTAACAACAGTTGAGCGCTCTGAAGATCAAAGCATTCTCACAAAGGCTGAAGTTAAAGTAACTGCAATGGGTAAGCAGATTTCTTGTTCTGGTACAGGAAATGGTCCAGTGAATGCATTTGATAATGCCTTGCGTACGGGATTAAAAGCACTTTATCCAGAGTTGGAAGTTCTAGAGCTCACTGATTACAAGGTGCGCATCCTTGAAGGTCGTCTGGGCACAGGCGCTGTTACTCGCGTATTAGTTGAAACAAGTGATGGCAAGGGCGAATGGAATACTGTGGGAGTTCATGAAAACGTTATTGCCGCCTCTGCCATGGCACTCGAGGACGCAGTTACCTTCGGCCTTATGCGTCAGGGACGCAAACCCGAGTAAAGTTAGCGCGTGAGCGAAAATTTTGAAAAGTTACTGACTACTTTTCAACGCCATTTAGAAGTTGAACGTAACCTTTCAGTTCACACTGTTCGCGCATACATGGGGGACTTAACCTCATTATTAGAACACTTAGAAAACTCAGGGCTCGCCGATATTTCACAGCTGCAATTAGTTCACCTGCGCTCTTGGCTAGCTAATCAACAAGTCAAAGGTGCCTCTCGCACAACAATTTCACGCAGAGCAGTCTCAGTGCGTTTGTTTACTAAGTGGGCGCTAAAGAACAAATACATTGCAAGTGATGTGGGTGCCTCACTTGCAACACCGAAGGGCCATCGCACTTTGCCTGAAGTTTTAGGCATTGAGGATGCCAAAACTGCTATGGATTCAATGGCAACTAGGGCAGCAGAGGAAGAAACCCCCATGACGTTGCGCGATGTTGCAATGGTGGAACTGTTGTATGCAACAGGTGCTCGTGTGGCAGAACTGTGTGGATTAGATCTAGGCGATATTGATTACAACCGACAGACCATTCAAGTGCTGGGTAAGGGAAATAAAGAACGAGTTATTCCACTTGGTAACCCAGCGATGCGAGCTCTAAAGAAATGGCTAGATGATGGACGCCAGCTACTTCTTAATGAGAAATCTGAAAAGGCTGTTTTTCTTGGAGCACGTGGAAAGAGAATTGATCAGCGCGCTGTGCGCACAGTTGTCTATGAAGCACTCTCTGCAATAGAAGGAATAGAGCGCATGGGACCACATGCCTTGCGGCACTCTGCAGCAACACATCTGTTGGAAGGCGGCGCGGATTTGCGCACTGTGCAAGAGATTTTGGGACACGCTTCACTTGCAACAACTCAGATTTACACACATGTTTCCACTGAGCGTTTACAAAAAGCTTTTAAACAGGCGCATCCACGCGCATGAGTAAATCAATCGTAGTTATTCCAACATATAACGAAGTTGAAAGTATTGGCTCTCTTCTGGATGAATTAGCAACACTTGATCTTGAGGTCTTGGTCATTGACGATGGCTCACCAGATGGCACCGCTCAAATCTGCAAAGCCCATGGAGTTGAAGTAATTGAGCGAAGCGCAAAGCTTGGTTTGGGTAGCGCCTATCGCGCTGGTTTTCAGATTGCACTCGATCGTGGCTATGAAAACATCATTGAAATGGATGCAGATGGATCACACCAAGTAAGTGATTTAGTGGCCATGATGCAGTGGATTGGTTCAGCTGATCTGTTGATTGGTTCGCGCTGGGTGGCCGATGGAGAGATTAAAAACTGGAGTAAGTTCCGTGAACTTCTTTCAAAAGCTGCAAATAGATATGCAAATACTCTTCTATCCCTTGGGGTAGCTGACACAACTGCAGGTTTTAGAATTTATTCTGCTTCACTGTTAAAGAAGATGGATATTCACACTATTGCTAGTGAGGGATATTGCTTTCAAATTGAAATGACTCGACGGGCTCTTTCCAGAGGCGGATCTATCGCTGAAGTTCCTATTACTTTTATCGAGCGCGAACATGGGGTCAGCAAGATGAGCTTTGCAATTGCCCTGGAGGCCGTGGTTCGCATCACTGCCTGGGGGCTTTTACGCATAGTCCGGCGGTAATTGCACGCTCACGGCTCAGGTAAGATTTGCCTCGCACCAGTTGAAGTAATTCATCCGGTGACATCTCAGCACTGCCTGACCAACTGGTCGGTGAATCATCTCGGTCCGTTAAATCGGTAGATGACTTTCAGTGCGACGGGCCTAACAAATTGTTTGGCCAAAACCGAGCGGGTTTTTTATTGTGCTGCGCACGTAATAAACCTAAGAAGGAGTATGCCGTCATGGCAGTAGTAACAATGCGAGAACTTCTCGACAGCGGGGTCCACTTCGGACACCAGACTCGTCGATGGAACCCAAAGATGAAGCGTTTTATTTTCACAGAGCGCAATGGCATCTACATCATCGATATCCAGCAATCACTAGCGCTAATCGACAATGCATATGAGTTCGTTAAGGACACAGTTGCAAAGGGCGGTCACGTTTTGTTCGTTGGAACAAAGAAGCAAGCACAGGAACCAATCCTCGAGCAAGCAGCACGCGTTGGTATGCCAACAGTGACTGAGCGCTGGTTAGGTGGAATGCTTACAAACTTCCCAACTGTCTACAAGCGTATTCAGCGTCTGAAGGAGCTAGAAGCTCTAGAAGAGAAGAACGATCTACTTTTAACTAAGAAGGAACTTCTTGTTCTTCGCCGCGAACGCGAAAAACTATTTAAGAACCTCAACGGTATTCGTAACATGACTAAGTTGCCTTCAGCGATTTGGGTTGTTGATACTAAGAAGGAGCACCTTGCTGTGCAGGAAGCCAAAAAGCTTGGTATTCCAGTTATCGCAATCTTGGACACTAACTGTGATCCAGATGAAGTTGATTACAAGATTCCTGGTAACGACGATGCAATCCGTTCAATCGGACTACTAACTCGCGTTATCACTGATGCAATCGTTGCTGGTCTTGCTGCACGTTCAGCGCAGGCTAAGAGCGAAGTAAAGGATGAGGCCCCTGCAGTTGCAGCTGGTGAACCTTTAGCTGACTGGGAAAAAGAAGTTGCCGGCACAATTGAGGCAGCAGCACCAGAAGCAATAACTGTCACAGAAGGAGCTTAATTAAATGGCTGCATATACAGCGCAAGACGTTAAGAATCTCCGTGAAGCAACAGCTGCTGGAATGCTTGATTGCAAGAAGGCTTTGGATGAAGCAGAAGGCGATTACAACAAGGCGATCGACATCATTCGCGTTAAGGGACTCAAGGGAGTTACTAAGCGTGAAGGTCGTTTAACTTCAAATGGTGCAGTAGTTGCAAAGGTTGAAGGAAATCTTGGTGTGATGCTTGAACTTAACTGCGAAACAGATTTCGTGGCTAAGGGTGAGCGTTTCGTTGCACTTGCTGATGAGCTTCTTGCTCACCTACAAAATGCTCAATCAGATTCACTAGAGGCATTCCTTACAACATCAATGTCTAGCGGTAAGACCGTTCAGGCAACTGTTGATGAGGCAAATGCAACTCTTGGTGAAAAGATTGAAGTTCGCCGAATTGCAGTGCTCAAGGATTCTCCAGTTGGAATCTACTTGCACCGCACTAGCCCAGATTTGCCACCACAGGTTGGCGTTCTAGTTCAATTAACTAAGGATGCAGCTGAAGTTGGTAAAGACATTGCACAGCACATCGCAGCGTTTGCACCACAGTTTGTAAATCGTGAAGATGTTCCTGCTGATCTAATTGAAAACGAACGTCGTATCGCTGAAGAAACTGCACGCGAAGAAGGTAAGCCAGAAGCTTCCCTCGTCAAGATCATTGAAGGTCGCGTAACAGGCTTCGTCAAGGAAGTTTCTTTGATTGAGCAATCTTTTGCAAAGGATGCGAAGAAGACTGTGAAGCAGATCCTCGATGAGGCGGGAACAGCCGTTAAGGCGTTCAATCGCTTCCGCGTGGGTCAATAAGTTCAAAGGCGACATCGCTTAGAATTTAGATATTCCAACTAGAAGTTAAAGGAGCACTCATGCCCGGTACAAGAGGAACGTATCGGCGGGTGCTCCTTAAACTTTCTGGTGAAGTTTTTGGTGGAGCTAAAGGCATCGGTGTTGATCCTGATGTTGTGTGTTCAAGTAGCCATTGTTGTTGGCGGCGGTAACTATTTCCGCGGTGCAGAACTTTCTCAGCGCGGCATGGATCGCTCACGCGCTGACTACATGGGAATGCTCGGAACAGTAATGAACTGTTTGGCGCTTCAAGATTTTCTGGAAAAAGAAGGCGTGCAAACCCGTGTGCAGACCGCAATCACTATGGGCCAAGTTGCAGAGCCATACATTCCACTTCGCGCAATTCGCCATCTTGAAAAGGGTCGCGTAGTAATTTTCGGCGCAGGTGCAGGAATGCCATTCTTCACAACAGATACCGTTTCAGCCCAGCGCGCACTTGAAATCGGAGCCGAAGCTCTGCTTCTTGCTAAGAGTGGTGTTGATGGTGTTTATAGCGCAGATCCTAAGAAGGATAAGAGTGCAACTAAGTACGATTCAATTTCTTATAACGAAGTATTGAGTAAATCTCTAGCTGTAGCAGATGCTGCCGCTTTTGCCCTTTGTCGTGAAAATCAACTTCCGATAGTCATCTTTGACTTGATGAAGAATGGCAATATCGCTCGCGCGGTGCGTGGTGAAACTATAGGAACGCTAGTTTCTTAGTTCAAGATTTTATAGAGCCAGGTCGGTATTGCCGATAGAATCAAAGAGTAAAGAACCCCAAGGGAGATGTCATGGCAGATGTAGCAAGCGCCCTCAAGGACGCTGACACAAAGATGAGCAAAGCAGTCGAAGTTGCAAAGGATGATTTTGCTTCTATTCGAACTGGCCGTGCACACCCGTCCATGTTTAATAAAATCATGGTTGATTACTACGGCACTTACACAGCGCTCTCACAACTAGCTTCTATCCAAGTACCTGAAGCCCGCATGGCCACAATTGCTCCATTTGATAAGGGCTCAATGGCAAGTATTGAAAAAGCTATCCGTGAATCAGATTTAGGTGTTAACCCAGGCAATGATGGTGTGGTCATTCGCATCAACTTCCCTCAATTAACTGAAGAGCGCCGTAAAGAATTTATTAAGGTTGCAAAGGGTAAGGCTGAAGATTCAAAGATTTCTATGCGAAACATACGTCGTGCTGCAAAAGAGGCGATGGAGAAGATGGAAAAAGATGGAGACATTGGAAAAGATGATCTAGCTCGTGGTGAGAAAGAGTTAGAGAAAGTTACATCTGATCACGTTGCAAAAATTGATGAACTCTTAAAGCATAAGGAGGCCGAACTCCTAGAAGTCTAAGGAGTTTGTCACTGATGTCTGATTTTCAATCGATAAACGAGGCTATTAATAAGAAGGCCGGGCGAAAGCTGGGGCCTTCAATTGTTGTCTCGCTATCTCTTATTGCGCTAATTTGGTTCGCTCTGGCATATCGCCGTGAAGTCTTTGCAGTTGTAGTTGCAGTGGCAGTTCTTTTAGGTATTCGCGAAATTGTTCGAGCCTTTAATGTGCGCGGAATTTATATCTCAGTTGTTTCACTTGCTGCAGGAGCCGTGGCTCTTACCTATGCAACCTGGAACGGTGGGGCAGCTGGATTAGCTATTGCTACGGCTATTGCTATTCCACTGTTACTTATTCAACTTTTAACTAAAGGCCCAGAGGGCTTTGTGCAAAGCGCAACGGCAACTACGTTTTCACTTCTCTATCTACCATTTTTAGGTGGCTTCCTTATTCTTCTTGCTAAGCCAAGTACAGGCTTAGAGCGTGTGATGACTTTTGTTGTATTAGTTGGCTGCAACGACACATTTGGATACATCGTGGGAGTTCTATTTGGAAAGCATCCACTCGTTCCAGTTATTAGCCCAAAGAAGAGCTGGGAAGGCTTGATCGGATCACTAGTTTTCACAGTAATTGGCGGCTCTCTTGCCTTTAAATACATCATGGAAATGCATTGGTGGATCGGCGCAATTGTTGGATTAATGATTGTTTTCACTGCCACATGCGGTGATTTGATTGAAAGTGCGATGAAGCGTGACCTTCACCTTAAAGATATGGGAACCCTGCTTCCAGGCCATGGCGGAATCTTGGATCGCCTTGATTCAGTATTGATTTCAGCTCCTGCACTATGGCTTGCCCTAGAGCTTGTGAAGCGCTGGTTATGAGCGTTCCTGAAATCAAATTGGTTTTTGATGAGCCAGTTCAGCGCAAGAAAACCCCTAAGCATTTAGCTGACTATTCACCTGAAGAGCGACGTGAACTTGCAAAATCTTTAGGGCTGCCAGCTTTTCGTGCCAACCAAGTAGCGACCCACTACTTCACACATCTATCTAATGATCCAGAGAATTGGACAGATATCCCAGCAGAGATGCGTCAAACAATCTCAGAACAATTCACACCTAAACTCATTGAACTTGTGCGCTCAGTTGAGTGCGATGGGGGAATGACCCGCAAGGATCTATGGAAGCTCCATGATGGAGTTTTAGTTGAGTCAGTTTTAATGCGCTATACCGATCGGGTAACAGTGTGTATTTCTTCTCAAGCAGGTTGTGGAATGAACTGTCCATTCTGTGCAACTGGCCAAGCTGGACTTACTCGAAATTTGAGTGCTGGTGAAATTACAGAACAGATTGTTGCAGCAGCACGAGCATGTGCCAATGGTGAACTGCCTGGGGGAGAAGCCCGTCTTTCAAATATCGTCTTTATGGGCATGGGTGAACCTTTAGCTAACTACAACGCAGTTATACGAACATTGAGAAATATCACTGACCCAAACCCAGATGGACTTGGAATTAGTGCACGCTCTGTGGTTGTTTCAACTGTTGGACTGGTAAATGGAATTGAAAAACTGACTGAAGAGGGCCTCGCAGTTACTTTGGCCGTTTCACTTCACACACCAGATGATGAGCTTCGTGACACGTTGGTTCCTATCAACTCCAGATGGAAAATTAAGGAAGTTCTGGCCGCAGCTGATGCCTACGAGAAGAAGACTGGGCGTCGTTATTCAATTGAATATGCCTTAATTCGAGATATCAATGATCAATCGTGGAGATCAGATTTACTTGGCCGGTTACTGAAAAACCGTAATGCTCACGTTAATTTAATTCCCCTCAATCCCACTCCAGGTTCCAAGTGGACTGCTTCTCGTCGCGAAGATGAAGCTGAGTTTGTCCGCATCTTGGAAAGCTATGGGGTTCCAGTCACAGTGCGAGATACCAGAGGCCGTGAAATTGATGGGGCCTGTGGTCAGTTAGCGGCTGCAGAAAAAGGTAAAAGCCCTACTGGTTAGCCAAGGGTGGAATTGGTAGGCTCAATTCCATGGAAAAGTTAACTAACTTCATTAATGGCAACTCCGTCGATTCAACATCCGGAGAAAGCTCACCACTTATTAACCCAGCAACTGGCAATGAGTATGCACGTGCACCTAAATCTAATGCTGCAGATGTTGATTCAGCCTTTAAAGCTGCAAGTGATGCATTCCCAGGATGGCGTGATTCAACTCCATCACAGCGTCAAAAAGCCTTATTAAAAATCGCTGATGCGATTGAATCTCGCGCAGAAGAAATCATTGCAATTGAAACAACAAATACTGGTAAGCCAATCTCTTTAACTACTTCTGAAGAAGTTCCACCGATGGTTGATCAGATTCGTTTCTTTGCAGGTGCAGCTAGAAATCTAGAAGGAAAATCTGCTGGTGAATACATGCCAGGTATGACTTCAATGATTCGCCGCGAACCTGTGGGAGTAATTGGACAAGTAACACCATGGAACTATCCAATGATGATGGCTGTGTGGAAGTGGGCTCCAGCAATTGCTGCGGGTAATACTGTTGTTTTAAAACCAAGTGATACAACACCAGCATCAACTGTGTGGATGGCGAAAGTCATGTCAGAGTTCTTACCAGCTGGTGTTTTCAATGTTGTTTGCGGTGAACGTGAAACTGGCCGCATGGTTGTTGAACACAAACGCCCAGACATGGTTTCTATTACAGGTTCAGTGGGTGCTGGAATTCAAGTTGCTCAATCTGCAGCCACACAACTTAAGCGTGTTCACCTTGAGCTAGGTGGCAAAGCTCCTGTGGTTGTTTTTGCTGATGCAGATCTAGCCGCAGCAGCTGAAGGAATTGCTATTGCTGGTTATTTCAACGCCGGCCAAGACTGCACAGCTGCAACACGAGTTATCGTTGAAGACAGTGCTTATGATGAATTTGTCGCTCTTTTAACCGAGCAGGCTAAGGGGATTGCCATTGGTTCTCCATCAGAAGATGTTTTCTTAGGGCCAGTTAATAACGCCAACCAACTAGCTCGTGTTAGCGCTTTCTTTGATCGTCTGCCTTCTCACGCAAAGGTAATGACCGGTGGAAAAGCTCTGGATAAGCCAGGATTCTTCTTCCCAGCAACTGTCGTTGCAGATTTGAAGCAAGATGACGAGATGATCCAGAGTGAAATCTTTGGTCCAGTCATTACTGTTCAGAGATTTAGCGATGAGGCAGATGCGATTTCAAAGGCCAATGGGGTCGAATACGGTTTGGCATCTAGCGTTTGGACCAAGGACCACGGCCGTGCAATGAGAATGGCAAAGGCCTTTGACTTCGGTTGCGTCTGGATCAACACCCATATCCCTGTGGTTGCCGAGATGCCGCACGGCGGATTCAAGCGCTCGGGCTACGGCAAGGATCTTTCGGCATATGGATTTGAAGATTACACACGAATCAAGCACGTTATGACCAACCTTGGGGCGTAGTATTTCGCCCAAGAACCCCAATCGATAAGGAGTAATGCAATGGCAAAAGAGCGATCACTTTCACCTGAAGCACGTTCGATACTTGGAACGCAAGTTTCACGTCGTGCTGTTTTAGCAGGAGCAGGTGGTATCGGTGCAGCAGGGCTTTTAGCTGCATGCGGTGGCGGTGGAGATAGTGCGTCTGCAGAAAACACTGTTCGCTGGGGTAACTGGCCTTTATATTTAGATTTTGATGAAGCTTCAAAGACATATCCAACTCTTGTTAAGTTCTCAGAACAAACTGGAATTGATGCTAAGTATTTTGAAGATTACAACGACAACGATGAGTTTTATGGAAAAGTTCAGGCTCAGCTAAAACTTGGTGAAGATATTGGTTATGACGTAGTCACACCAACTGACTGGATGGCAGCTCGTTGGATTCGATTGGGATATGCACAAAAGTATGACACTGCAAATATTCCAAATAAGGTAAATATTCTTGATTCACTTGCTTCACCTTCATATGACCCTAAGCGTGAGTCAACTCTTACATGGCAGGGCATCATGGGCGGATTTGGATGGAATGTCCAAAAGAACCCAAAGGGAATTCGCACACTAGATGATCTCTTCGCACCACAGAACAAGGGAAAGATCGTTGTTCTTACTGAAATGCGCGACACAATCGGTGTGATTTTGCTCGGCCAAGGTGTTGATATCACTAAGGTAACTGAAGATGAGTTTATGAATGCAGTTGATTTCATGGCTAAGAAAATCTCTGATGGTTGGATCCGCGGCGTTAAGGGTAATGAATACGCAGAAGACCTCACTTCAGGAGACGCAACCGCTGTTATCGGTTGGTCTGGCGATATGTTCATTCTTGCATCTGAAAATGAAGGAAAGTTTGACTTCGCAATTCCAGAGTCAGGCGGAACTATTTCAGGTGATAACTTGATGATTCCATCGACTGCATCTGCAGCTGGTAAGGCAAATGCTGAAAAGATGATTAATTACTACTATGACCCAGCCGTTGCGGCAGAAGTTGCCGCTTACGTGAACTATGTGTGTCCAGTAAAGGGTGCACAAGCTGAGATGGAAAAGATTGCTCCAGAACTTGCAACAAGTGAGTACATCTTCCCAACAGAAAAGACAGCATCACGCCTTAATGTTTTCCGCTCTCTGACACCAGATGAAGAGACAAAGTGGGCTGAAGCGTTCCAACAAGCTCAAGGAAACTAGTGGCCAAGGATTCAATTTCGGCAAGAGGAGATTTACGTCTAACTCGCATTACGAAGTCATACGGTGACTTCACTGCAGTTGATGATTTAACTCTCACGATTCCAAAAGGATCTTTCTTTGCATTGCTTGGTCCTTCAGGTTGTGGCAAAACTACAACGCTTCGTATGGTTGCAGGCCTTGAAGAGCCAACAGTTGGAAGTATTCATTTGGGTGATACGGACATCACAACTACGCGTCCGTACCAACGTCCGATCAATACTGTTTTTCAAAACTATGCGCTATTTCCGCATCTTACTATCTTCGAAAATATCGCTTTCGGCCTTCGCCGACGTGGAATCAAAGATGTGAAGGAGCAAGTCGATAAGGTTTTAAACCTTGTTGAGCTTCCACATTTGGCAGAGCGCAAGCCAACGCAGTTATCTGGTGGTCAACAACAGCGCATTGCACTTGCCCGCGCAATTGTTAACCGTCCGGCGCTGCTGCTTCTTGATGAACCGCTAGGTGCACTCGATCTCAAACTGCGTCGACAGATGCAGATCGAACTCAAGTGGATTCAACGTGAAGTGGGCTTAACTTTCGTACACGTAACACACGATCAAGAAGAAGCCATGACTATGGCCGACACGATTGCAGTTATGAATGAGGGCAAGATTGAACAAATGGGCTCTCCAGCAGATCTCTATGACAATCCAGAAACCGCCTTTGTTGCCAACTTCCTTGGTCAATCCAATTTAATTAAGGGCAAAGTCGATGGCAATGATGGCGATAATTTAGTTGTTGACCTCTTTGGCCAAAAGATTTCTATGCCTAAAAAGCGCAGCCATGCAGTTGATAACTCACTCTATGCGGGAATTCGCCCAGAGAAATTTAGAATTTCACGTCTTGGCACTGCAGTTAGAGGCAACACTTTAACTGGTGGGCACATTGAAGATGTTTCATATATTGGTGTGAGTACTCAATATGTGGTTGCAATGCCTTGGGGTCAGGAAGTAATGGTCTTTGAGCAAAATGATGATGGTGTCGCACCATTTGATAAGGGCGATGAAGTAAATATTTCTTGGGAACCAAACTTCACATTTGGTCTTCGCGGTGATGAAGATATTGAAGCTGGTACTGAAGTTAATCCTGAGGAATTAGAGGAGGAATAACGTGTCCTTTCCAAAGGTACGCGTTCCTTACCTGCTACTTCTCCCAGGTTTCGCCTTTCTCTTTACTTTTTTTATCCTGCCAATTATCAACCTTGCACAAACTTCAACCCAGACACCGGTAGCTGGTGGTGACACAGGTCAATATGAGCAAACCCTTGCATTCAGTAACTACATTCAGGCATTTGTAGATAACAAGGAACAGTTTGGTCGATCATTTGTCTATGCAACTTTGGCCACAATATTTGCTTTAGCAATTGCTTATCCTCTGGCGTATGCAATCGCCTTTAAATCAGGAAAATTCAAAAATATACTTCTTGTATTAGTTGTTGCTCCATTCTTCACATCCTTCCTGCTACGTACTATTGCTTGGAAGCAGATACTTGGTGAAGAGGGTTTTGTTGTTCCAGGACTTCGCAGTCTGAATATCATTGGGGAGCAGACAACGCTGACTTCGACCTCAATTGCGGTAGTAGCGGGTATGACCTATAACTTCTTACCATTTATGACTCTTCCGCTATATGCATCGTTAGAGCGTATTGACCCTCGCACAATTGAGGCAGCAGGGGATCTTTACGCCAACG
The DNA here is from genome assembly GCA_039799185.1 of Actinomycetota bacterium. Lineage (GTDB taxonomy): Bacteria > Actinomycetota > Actinomycetes > Nanopelagicales > Nanopelagicaceae > Planktophila. The sequence continues at coordinate 16,148 of JBDLTD010000002.1, forward strand.
GAATAACAGCTTTCCGTAGGGTGACTGTTCCACTTTCTTTGCCAGGTGTGGTTGCTGGAACGCTTCTTACATTTATTCCAGCTGCTGGTGACTATGTCAACGCTGCGATTTTGGGAAGCCCAAATACAAAGATGATTGGTAATGTGATTGAGTCACGTTATTTCAAGATTGTTGATTACCCAACTGCAGCGGCTCTTTCCTTTACTTTGATGGCAGCAATCTTGATTCTTGTTACTTTGTACATTCGTAAAGCAGGAACGGAGGAGTTGGTATGAGTCAAAAAGTTAAGGACGCCTCCATCCCAACCATTCCAGCTAAGGCTCGCTTCTCACGTTGGTTTGGGCGCAACCTGCTTCGCATCTACATGATCTTTGGATTTACATATCTCTTTATTCCAGTTGCCTACACATTTGCCTTCTCATTTAATGACTCAGGCAAGAGCAACTTGATCTGGAAGGGTTTTACTTTAAGTAATTGGCAAAACCCTTGTGGGGCACCGGAGGTATGTAACGCGCTTGGTAACTCAATCAAGATCGGCTTACTTGCCACTATATTTTCAACAATTCTGGGAACAATGATTGCTTTTGCTATTGGGCGATACCAGTTCAAAGGCCGTTCAAGTTCAAACCTGCTCATCTTTTTACCGATGGCAACACCAGAAATTGTTCTCGGTGCTTCTCTTCTTTCATTGTTCTTAGTCTTTAAAATCAATCCAGGCTTCTGGCCAACTGTTATTGCACACGTAGTATTTTGTATTTCCTTTGTGGTTGTAACCGTAAAGGCCCGCATTGCATCTCTGGACCCACGCCTTGAGCAAGCTGCAATGGATCTCTACGCTAATGAACTTGAAACGTTCCGCAGAGTTACTTTGCCATTAGTAGCACCAGGAATTGCAGGGGCTGCGCTATTGGCCTTTAGCCTTTCATTTGATGATTTTATTATCACTAATTTCAACTCAGGAACCCTGATTACCTTCCCTAAGTTTGTATATGTTTCTGCCGCACGCGGTATTCCCGCACAAGCTAACGTGATTGGTTCTGCAATGTTTTTCTTGGCATTAGCCATTGTTATTGCGGGGCAACTAGTAAAACGCAAGAAAACCCGCTAACCTTCTCTTAGTCCACAACGAACTACAGGTTGTTTAAGAAAATCTGCGCTGTGGGGTTAGGTTCCGGAGGACCCGGGCCAACTACGAGTAGTGATTGAAGGGGTGATTCCGGTCAAGGCCGGATAGCGCGATGGCAACCATCGACCCTTACGTTCTCAAGCATCTTTCACATATGCAGCCAGCTTTGTATTGGCTGGATGAAGATCCCCTTGAACCACAACCAAATCCAACGTTAATTGGTGATGTCACCACAGATCTATGTGTGGTGGGTGCTGGCTATACCGGTTTGTGGACTGCATTAATTGCAAAAGAGCAAAATCCAGAACGTGAAGTAATCATTGTTGAACAACGTGAAACTGGCGCGGGTGCATCTGGGCGAAATGGTGGATTTTGCAGCTATTCATTGACGCACGGCTTTATGAATGGATACAGCAGATTCAAAGATGAGATGGCTGTTATCGAACGATTGGGCCGGGAGAATTTAGATTTAATTGAAGAAACCATCAAGCGCTATGGCATTGACTGCCAATTTGAGTGGACCGGCGAACTGCGCATCGCCAATGAAGAGTGGCAGATTGAAGGCTTAGTTGATGAAGCAAATCTACGAAACTCTTTTGGAGATAATGTAGAAGTTTTGGGTCAAGAGGAAATACAGGCACGCGTTAACTCACCGTTGTCAAAAGCGGCACTATGGGATCCAGATGGAACCGCACTCGTTGATCCAGCACGTTTGGTGTGGGGATTAGAGCGAGCATGTTTAAAGCTGGGTGTGAAGATATTTGAAAATACCCATGTTGAATGGCTTGAGCGCACAAGCGATGGAATGATTGTTCACACTCCATATGGTTCTGTCTATGCCCAAAAAGTTGCACTTGCTACAAATGTTTTTAAATCTTTAGTCAAGCGCGCTCATAAATATGTTGTGCCGGTATACGACTTTCAATTAGTCACAGAGCCTTTAACCAAAGAGCAGATGAAATCTATTGGTTGGGATGGCCGTGAAGGTCTATCAGAGGCTGGAAACCAATTCCATTATTACCGTTTAACCAAAGACAATGAGATTTTATGGGGCGGATATGATGCAATTTATAACTTCCGCGGCAAGGTGCGCCAAGAGTATGAAACTGATGCTGAAACATACGCGCACTTGGCAGAAGCATTTTTGGAAACATTCCCACAGTTAAAGGGGATTAAGTTCACACATGGTTGGGGCGGAGCAATTGATACGTGTTCACGCTTCTCACCATTTTGGGGTAAAGCCTATGGTGGTCGTGTGGCATATGTGTTGGGCTTTACAGGACTTGGTGTTGGCTCCACTCGATTTGGCGCACAAGTGATGTTAGATCTTCTCGATAAGGTCGATAACGAACGCACGCGTTTAAAGATGGTTCGAAAGAAGCCGTTGCCATTTCCCCCTGAGCCTTTGAAGTTTATTTTTATCCGTTTTACTCAGTGGTCAATCAATAGGGCTGATCAAAATCAGGGCAAGCGTAATTTATGGCTGAGATTGCTTGATGCCTTGGGCTTGGGCTTTGATTCTTAAGCTTTACCTCTATTCTTAAGCCATGGTTAATCACGGCAATATGTATGGCCCCGATTTCACATTTCTTGGAATCGAGCGCTGTGATTTAGATATTCCTTCCTCCTATGCCGATGCTGATGTAGTCATTGTTGGTGCTCCTATTGATAGCGGAACATCACATCGCTCAGGTGCAAAGTTTGGCCCACAGGCAATTCGCGGAGGCGACTATTTGCCACATGATGCTGAGCGTCCTCATTTAGCTTTGCGCATTGATGCCCTCAAGGAGATGAAAGTTGTTGATGCCGGAGATTTGTTGATGCCGGGTAGCGATTTAGTTGCATCACTAGAAGTATTGGCACAAGCAACAGAGAAGATTTCACGAGCTGGTGCGATTCCAGTAATTCTTGGTGGAGATCATTCAATTGCATCTGCTGATGTTGCAGGAATTGCACGCCACCGCGGTATGGGCAAGATTTCAATGATTCACTTTGATGCACATGCCGATACAGGTGAAGATCAATGGGGCGCGTTAGTAGGTCATGGAACTCCTATGCGTCGTTTAATTGACACAGGAACTGTGCGCGGAGATCGTTTCTTGCAGTTAGGTTTGCGCGGATATTGGCCAGATGCAAAGACCCTGGATTGGATGCGCGATCAAGGTATGCGCTCATACGAAATGACAGAGATTCACCACCGTGGCCTCAACACCGTCCTAGATGAATCTTTTTCAATTCTGACCAATGAGTGCGATGGTGTTTTTCTATCAGTTGATATCGATGTTGTTGATCCAGGAATGGCGCCAGGAACGGGAACTCCTGAACCTGGGGGAATGACGAGCCGTGAGCTTTTAGAGTCTGTTCGCAGAATCTGTCTTGAACTACCAGTTGTGGGCATTGATGTTGTTGAAGTTGCACCCGCCTTTGATAGCGCAGATATAACTGCAATCCTTGCTAATCGTGTTGTTTTAGAAGCGCTCAGTGCCATTGCAAAGCGACGTTCAGGAACTAAGTACTCACCAACACAAAATCTTCTGGATCGATAAATGCGTGATGTAGTTATTTTGGGTTCAACAGGCTCAATTGGAGTTCAGGCCCTTGAAGTCATCGCAAGTAATCCGCAGCAATTTAGAGTTGTGGCGATTTCATCTGCTGGGAGTAACCCAGAATTAGTAATCGCCCAGGCTAAGCAATTTAAGGTTTCACATGTTGGTGTTGTGAACAATGCTGATGTGGTGCGCAATGCTTTGCCTGGCGTGAGTGTGGTTGATGGAGCTAATGCATCAACGGAGATCGCTGCAATTAACTGCGATGTTGTGGTGAATGGAATAACAGGCTCAATTGGTCTTGGTCCAACCCTTGCAGCTCTAGATGCTGGCAATACGTTGGCACTTGCCAATAAAGAGTCACTAGTTGCAGCCGGCGACTTGGTTATGTCCAGGGCTAGAGAGCATCAGATAATCCCTGTTGATTCTGAACATAGTGCGATCTTTCAATCTGCTTTAGCTGGTAAGAAATCTGAAATAAAAAAGATTGTTCTAACCGCTAGCGGGGGAGCTTTTAGAGATCGCGCCAATCTTGATGGAATTACTCTCGAAGATGCACTTAAGCATCCAACCTGGTCAATGGGGGCCGTTGTTACGATTAACTCAGCAACCCTTGTGAACAAAGGCCTAGAAATTATTGAAGCGCATTACTTATTTGGTTTACCTTACTCAAGCATTGAAGCTGTGATTCATCCACAGTCAGTAGTTCACTCACTTGTGGAATTCAATGATGGGTCAACTATTGCCCAGGCCAGTCCGCCAAATATGAAGGGCGCCATTGCATATGCGATGAACTGGCCAGATCGATTGAGTAATTCAACCACCCCGATTGATTGGTCTATCCCGCATGCATGGAGCTTTGCGCCAATCGATGCCAGACAATTTCCAAGTATTGAATTAGCTCGCCACTGCGGTGAAAAAGGTGGGGGATTGCCTGCGATTTTCAACGCTGCTAATGAGGCAGCAGTTGCTGCATTTATTGCAAAGAAGCTGGAATTTAAATCAATTATGGAAGTCATTACCTCTGTTGTGAAAGATCTGGAGAAAGATTCACCGAAAACTCTCAGAGATTTAGCCGATGTCAGTGCTCTAGAAGATGATGCGCGCACACGTGCACAAGCACATCTACTACGATTGGCCCCATAATGCAGATCATCGGAATCCTCGGCTTTATTGTTGCTTTACTTGCCTCTGTAATGATTCATGAGTTTGGCCATTACCTCACAGCCAAGCGCTACGGAATGAAGGTCAGCGAGTTCTTCTTAGGCTTTGGTACACGGATTTGGTCAACAAAACGCGGTGAAACCGAGTTTGGACTTAAAGCGATTCCTGCAGGTGGTTATTGCAAGATTGAAGGAATGACTCCGGGTGATGCAATGCCTGAAGGAGAAGAGTCACGTGCTTTCTATACTGCCAAGTCTTCACAAAAGTTGATTGTGCTCGGGGCTGGTTCTTTTCTTCATTTTGTTCTTGGCTACATTCTTCTCTTTGCTCTATTTGCTGGTGTGGGTACTAATCAACTACTTCCAACAATTAATCAGGTAGTCAAAGGATCAGCGGCTCAATCTGCAGGCATCCTTGCAGGAGATGAAGTTCTAGCTATTAATGGCAAGCAAGTTGATAATTGGTACAAAGATGTGCAGATAATCCGTAACTCCAATGGCGCACCTCTGACTTTATTGATTGCACGTGGTGGCGAGCAAGTGACAATTACTGCTTCGGCAAAGCTGGAAACTATTGATGGTACAGAGCGCTTTGTCCTTGGAATCATTAACGATGTGGGAATTAAGCGCTCTGATGTTGTTACATCTGCCAAGAACTCAGGGATTGTCACTAAGGATTTCTTAGTACAAAGCGTTAAGTCACTCATCAATCTTCCATCAAAGATTCCTGCTTTGTGGGGACAAACCGTCTCTGGGCAAACCCGTGATCCCAATGGTTTAGTTGGTGTTGTTGGGGTTGCGCGCGTATCTGGACAGGCTGTTGGAAGTGATGCGCTTTCGATCACTGAGCGTCTGTCAACATTTATATTAATTATTGCAAGCTTAAATATCTTCGTTGGTTTATTTAATCTCTTGCCAATATTGCCACTCGATGGCGGCCATATGGCAGTTGCTATAGCCGATGAGATTCGTGCATTTATTGCACGCCTTCGTGGCCGAGCACGCCCGGCAGCAATTGATGTGACTTTGCTGACCCCAATAACCATGGTGGTCTTCGTAATTCTGGCGGCCCTTACGGTTCTGCTCCTGATTGCAGACATCGTTAATCCAGTTGTACTTAATCTTTAGCGCAACCAGCATTCTTACGGCACAATAGCGCCATGGTTGATTTAGGAATCCCAAGCGCACCACCTGCCACACTCAGCCCGCGCCGAAAGACGCGCCAGATGATGGTGGGCAAAGTTGGCGTTGGAAGTGATTTTCCGGTCAGCGTTCAATCAATGTGTACAACTCTTACAGCAGATGTGAATGCAACTTTGCAGCAAATTGCAGAGTTAACGGCTTCAGGATGTCAGATAGTTCGCGTGGCAGTTCCAAGCCAAGATGATGCTGACGCATTGGCGCAGATTGCTAAGAAGTCTCAGATTCCAGTTATTGCAGATATTCACTTTCAACCTAAATATATTTTTGCGGCAATTGATGCCGGTTGCGCCGCAGTTCGAGTAAATCCTGGCAACATCAAGCAATTTGATGACAAAGTCAAAGAGGTTGCAAAAGCTGCAGGAGATGCAGGAATTCCAATTCGTATTGGCGTTAACGCCGGTTCATTAGATCCACGCCTTCTTGCTAAGTATGGAAAAGCAACACCTGAGGCATTAGCTGAATCAGCCCTGTGGGAAGCATCGCTATTTGAAGAACATGGTTTTTCAGATATTAAAATCTCGGTTAAACACCATGACCCAGTAATTATGGTCAATGCCTATCGCATTCTTGCTGCAAAGTGTGATTATCCATTGCACCTAGGTGTGACAGAGGCTGGTCCGATTTTCCAAGGAACAATTAAGTCAGCAACTGCTTTTGGAATTTTGCTAGCAGAAGGCATCGGCGACACCATTCGTGTTTCCCTTTCAGCTCCACCAGTTGAAGAAGTCAAGGTTGGAATTTCAATTCTAGAATCACTAAATCTTCGTCAACGTAAACTAGAAATTGTTTCTTGTCCTTCATGTGGGCGCGCTCAAGTTGATGTGTATACATTGGCAGAAAAGGTTCAAGCAGGATTACAAGGTATGACTGTTCCTTTACGCGTTGCTGTTATGGGCTGTGTTGTTAATGGTCCAGGAGAGGCACGTGAGGCAGATCTTGGAGTTGCATCAGGAAATGGCAAGGGCCAGATATTTGTTAAGGGCCAAGTTATTAAAACTGTTCCGGAAGCCCAAATCGTTGAAACTTTAATTGAAGAAGCGATGCGATTAGCCGAAGAAATGGAAGCCGCTGGCGTTGCTTCAGGGCAACCATCAGTTGATGTTCGATAGGCTCACACTATGCTAAAAATGTCTACGCTCTTTTTGCGTACATTGCGTGATGACCCAGCAGATGCTGAAGTTGCAAGCCATCGCTTATTAGTAAGAGCGGGATATATTCGCCGTATTGCAGCTGGAATTTATTCATGGTTACCCCTTGGAGTTATCACTCTTCGTAACGTTGAAAACGTTATTCGACAAGAGATGGATCAAGCCGGATTTCAAGAAGTTCATTTCCCAGCACTTTTGCCACGTGAGGCATATGAGGCAACGAATCGTTGGGAAGAGTACGGACCATCCCTGTTTCGTCTTCAAGATCGTCGTGGCGCAGATTATCTATTAGGGCCAACACATGAAGAGATGTTTACCTTGATGGTTAAAGGTGAATATTCATCCTATAAAGATCTTCCGCTTTCTATCTATCAAATTCAAACTAAGTATCGCGATGAGGCACGCCCTCGCAGCGGAATCATCCGCGGGCGTGAGTTTGTGATGAAGGATTCTTATTCATTTGATATCGATGATGCAGGCTTAGAAACTTCCTATCAAAAGCACCGTGAGGCATATGTCAGTTGCTTTAATCGACTAGGAATGAAATACAACATTGTTAAGGCTGTCTCAGGGGCAATGGGTGGATCTAAATCTGAAGAGTTCTTAGCTCCATGCCCAACCGGTGAAGACACATATGTTCTTTGTCCTAAGTGCGGCTTTGCTGCAAATGTTGAAGCGATGGTTACTAAAGTTCCAGCTGGTGATGCCTCTGCTACACCAGCACTTGAAGTGTTGAACACACCAAACACACCAACTATTGATTCACTTGTTGACCTCATGAATGCCCAATTTGGTGGGGGACATACCGCAGCTGATACTTTGAAAAACATTATGCTGATGGCCGATGGAAAGCCGCTAGCGATTTTGGTTCCTGGTGATCGCGAAGTTGATTTGAAGCGTTTACAAGAAAATCTTGGAGGCGTTCACGAACTTCGAGTATTTGAAGAGGCCGACTTTGCTAAACACCCTTCACTTGTTAAGGGATATATCGGTCCACAGGATGCTGCAAAATCTGGAATTAAGGTTCTAGCTGATCCACGTGTGGCACCAGGAACGTCATGGATTAGCGGTGCAAATAAGAAGGATCACCACGCACGCTACGTTGTTAATGGTCGTGACTTCACACCTGATGCTTACGTTGAAGCAGCTGAAGTTCGCGCTGGAGACAACTGCCCTGAGTGCAATACAGAAATCATTATTGATCGTGCTATTGAAATCGGTCATATTTTCCAACTTGGTCGCAAGTATGCAGAAGCGCTAAGCCTTACGGTCTTAGATCAGAACGGTAAATCCCAAGTAGTAACTATGGGTTCTTACGGTATTGGCGTTTCACGCGCCGTTGCAGCTATTGCTGAACAGACAAGTGATGAAATTGGGCTTAACTGGCCAGCAGAAATTGCACCAGCAAAAGTGCATATCGTTGCCACAGGTAAAGAAGATCTGCCATTTGATACAGCCCTTCAAATTGGTCAAAAGTTAGAAGCTGCCGGCATTTCAGTGATGCTAGATGATCGCCGCGATGCAAGTGCTGGCGTTAAGTTCAAGGATGCAGAGCTGATAGGTAATCCAATTATTGTCGTTGTCGGTAAAGCGCTGGCTGAAGGTAAAGTCGAAGTCCGTGTTCGCAAGAGCGGAGACAAGAGTGAAGTTGTTGTTGCAGATGCAGTGTCAACAATTACCAAGTTACTAGCTTAGAAAAGTGTTTGCTGACTTAACCCTTGCTACGGGCCTCTTTCTCATCTCTGCCTCCTTTTTTGCAGGATTTGTTGATTCAATCGCAGGTGGTGGGGGATTAATCCAACTTCCAGCCTTACTCATTGGTTTGCCTAAAACAGATACAGTCACAGTTCTTGGAACAAATAAATTAGGCTCAGTCTTTGGTACTACAACAGCTGCCGCTCTATATCGTCGCCAGATTAAGCCTGACATAAGAGTTCTTGCAGCGATGGCGTTGCCAGCATTTGTTGGATCGGCAATTGGGGCATCGCTAGCCTCACGAATTCCAACACAGTCAATGCGCCCAATAGTTTTAGTTCTACTCATTGTTGTTGCAATATATACATGGCTTAAGCCTGATTTAGGAAAAATCGAATTACTGCGGCACGCACCAAAGCAGCGAATTCAGATATCAATTGCAGCTGGATTAATCATCGGTTTCTATGATGGAATCTTTGGACCTGGCACAGGTTCATTCCTGATGTTGATCTTGGTGGTGTCACTTGGGTATGCCTTCATCACAGCATCTGCGATTGCTAAAGTTGTAAATGTTTCAACGAATGTTGGTGCGATTTTGATTTTTGGTTTGCATGGAGCAATCATTTGGCAGCTGGGATTGATACTGGGAGCAGCCAATGTGACGGGTGCTATTTTTGGTTCGCGTCTTGCCATTAGGGGTGGTTCAGTCCTGGTCCGTAAGGTTTTCCTCATTGTTACGCTGGCTTTAATCCTCAAGGTAGGAATTGATACTTTCGCATCTTTCTAGTTACAATTGAGCCACAACTTAATAAGAAAGCAGAAATACTCATGGCTCTTAAGGATTCATTGACCGAACTTCTCACCCCAGCTGTTGAAAACGCGGGATTTTTCTTAGAAGAAGTTCAAATACAAAAAGCCGGTAATCACAGCACTGTTATCTGTGTTGTTGATGGATTAAAACCTTTAAACATGGATGAAGTTACATCTGTTTCGCGCGTGATCTCAGAGCTTTTAGACAATGAATCTTCATTGGGAGATAACCCATTTACATTAGAAGTTACCTCACCTGGTGTTGATCGTCCACTTACTTTGCCTCGTCACTGGACTAAAAACCTCACTCGATTAATCAAGATGACGCTCAATGACGGAACCGTTCTTACGGCCAGACTGGGTGAATTTAACGATACGCATGCCCAGTTAGTTGAAAATATCAAAGGGCGGATGAAAAACCATGAGATTGCCTTTGCCGATATTAAGCGCGCGGTAGTTGAAATTGAATTTAATCGAAAGGATGACAACTAATGCATGTTGAGATGTCAGCCCTAGTAGAGCTCACTAATGAAAAAGGCATTCCGCTAGAACAGTTGATTCAAGCAATTGAGGTCGGAGTTCTCACTGCCTATAACCAGACTGATGAAGCCAAGCGTCATGCTCATGCCGTACTTGATCGTGAGTCAGGTGAGATTCAGATTTTGATTCCGCAGTTCAATGAAATCGGCGAGAAAATCGGCGATGAGCAAGATATGCCTGAGGGTTTCTCACGTGTTGCCACATCAACTGCCAGACAAGTAATCAAGATGAAGATGCGTGAGACTAATGACGCATCAATCGTTGCCGAGTTCACCGCCAATGTTGGAGATGTTATCTCTGGTGTTGTTCAGCAAGGGCGCGATCCAAAAATGATTCTTGTGAACCTAGGTCGATTTGAAGGACGCATCCCGCCACAGGAACAAGTACCGGGTGAGGTTTATAACCATGGTGATCGCATCAAGTGCTTTGTTGTTGAAGTAAAACAAGGATTAAAAGGTCCAGAGATCATGTTATCTCGCAGCCACCCAGCACTTGTTAAGCAGTTATTTGCACTAGAAGTTCCTGAAATCAATGATCGTATTGTTGAAATCATGGCAGTTGCGCGCGAAGCAGGTCATCGCACAAAGATTGCAGTTCGCTCACACCGTGCAGGTGTTAGCCCTAAGGGTTCATTAATTGGTCCAATGGGTGCACGTGCTCGCGCAGTGATGGATGAATTACATGGAGAGAAAATCGATATTGTGGATTGGTCAGAAGATCCTGCAACATTTGTTGGACATTCACTTGCACCAGCCAAAGTTGCATCCGTGCAAATCACTGACCTTGCTGGACGCTCTGCCAAGGTGGTTGTGCCTGATTACCAACTCTCACTTGCCATTGGAAAAGATGGGCAAAATGCACGCTTAGCGGCCCGCTTAACTGGCTGGCGAATCGATATTCACCCAGACAATCCGATTGAGGCCTAAGGGCATTATGTATTCAGGCCTCGGGTTCGATACCATGGGGCATTGCTTGAACCGAAGAAATGGATAAGAAAGATATGAAACTCAAATGAGCTCGCTAGAACTATGAGGTCGTACAACTAGGGCTTGCATGTGAAGTTTCATGCGGGCCAAGACAGGGGAAAAAGTGTCAAAGGTCCGCGTACACGAGTTAGCAAAGCAACTCGGTATGGAGAGCAAGGTCGTCCTTGCAAAGCTCCAAGAAATGGGCGAATTCGTCCGATCAGCATCATCGACAGTAGAAGCGCCAGTTGTGCGCAAGCTCATCGAGATGTATCCCGATGCAAAACCTGCAGAGGAAAAAAAGCCTGTCAAAAAGGCTGCTGCTAAAAAAGCCGCTGCAAAACCTAAGGGCGAAGTAAGTGCAGAACAAGCTGCTGAGTTAGCTGCAGAACTTGGCGTTGATATTAATGCCCTTAAAGCACAGCAAGAGCGTGTTGAAGCTGCAAAGGCGGAATCTGCAAAGACACATGCAGCTGAAGTATTTGCTGAAGAAAAATCTGAACTTCCAAAACCTGCACCACGTCCAGGTAATAATCCATTTTCAACTGGTGGAGCAGTTCCACGCCCACCACGTCCAGGTAATAATCCATTTTCAACTGGTGGCACAACACCACGTCCACCACAACGTCCGGGCGGTGCACCGCAACGTCCTGGAATGTCAGGACCGCGTCCAGGTTCAGTTCGTCCAGGATTTGCTGCACGTCCACCAGGGGCTCGTCCACCAGCAGGTGCTGGTTTTCCTCCACGTACTGGAGCTCCTACAACTGGTGCACCAGCATCTCCTTATAAATCAAATGCAGGTGGAGCACCAGCAGGTGGTCCACAGCGTCCAGGTGGCGGTCGTCCACCACAACGTGGCGGGGCAGGCGGAGCATTTGGAAAAAATGCGAGCAAGAAATCAGGACGCAAATCTAAATCTAGAAAAGCATTGCGCGATGAATTCGACAATATGCAAGCACCACAACTTGGTGGAGCAGTTGTTCCACACGGTGATGGCAAGACTCCTATTCGTATGCGCCGCGGTGCTTCATTGGCAGATTTTGCAGACAAGATCAATGCAGATCCAGCAGCGCTAGTTGCAGCACTCTTTCACTTAGGTGAGATGGTTACAGCAACCCAGTCTGTGGATGCAGATACTTTTGAAATTCTTGGTGTTCAACTTGGATATGACATTCAAATTGTTAGCCCAGAAGATGAAGACCGTGAACTACTACAAGGCTTTGATATTGATCTAACTGACGAACTCAGTGATATCGATCCCGATTTGTTAGTTGCACGTCCTCCAGTTGTGACCGTTATGGGTCACGTTGACCACGGTAAAACTTCGCTTTTGGATGCAATTCGAAAGAGTGAAGTAATGAAGTCAGAAGCTGGCGGAATTACACAGCACATTGGTGCCTATCAGATTCACCATGATCATCACGGTGTTAATCGCGCAATTACATTTATTGATACACCAGGTCACGAGGCTTTCACAGCTATGCGTGCTCGTGGTGCCAAGGTAACTGATATTGCAGTTCTTGTAGTTGCTGCAGATGATGGAATCATGCCTCAGACAATTGAAGCGTTAAACCACGCTCAAGCAGCTGATGTTCCAATCGTTGTGGCCGTTAACAAGATGGATAAAGAGGGTGCGAACCCAGATAAGGTCCGTCAGCAGTTAACTGAGTACAACTTGATCGCAGAAGAGTACGGCGGAGAAACAATCTTCGTAAATGTTTCTGCTAAATCAGGTCAAGGCGTTCAAGATTTGATTGAATCAATTCTTCTTACCGCCGATGCAGCAATTGATCTGCGAGCTGTGGCAGATGATTCTGCTCGTGGTGTTGCCATTGAAGCTCACCTTGATCGTGGTCGTGGTCCAGTTACAACAGTTCTAGTTCAACGTGGAACTCTAAGAATTGGTGATCCAATTGTTGCCGGTGGCGCATTTGGTCGCGTTCGTGCGATGCTGGATGAGAATGGTGACGCTGTTGAAACAGCTGGTCCATCACGTCCAGTTCAGGTTCTTGGTTTCACATCTGTTCCAAGTGCTGGAGATACATTCTTAGTTGCCGATGAAGATCGCACAGCTCGTCAGATCGCTGAAAAGCGTCAAGCTGCTGAGCGTAACGCCCAACTTGCTAAGGCACGCAAGAAGGTCTCACTTGAAGACTTTATGGAGCAATCCAAGATCACTACTCTTAATTTGATTCTTAAGGGTGACGTAAGTGGATCTGTGGAAGCTCTAGAAGAGGCATTGATGCAGCTCGATGTTGGCGCAGAAGTTGATCTTCGCGTTATTCACCGTGGTGTTGGTGCAATTACTAAGAGCGATATTACGTTGGCATCAGCATCTACTGCAGTAGTGATCGGCTTTAACGTTAAGCCAGAACCACAGACTGCAATCTTTGCTGATCAAGAAGGCGTTGAAGTTCGCTTCTACTCAGTTATCTACCAAGCAATTGAAGAGATTGAGCTCTCTCTTAAGGGTCTGCTCAAGCCAATCTATGAAGAAGCGATCATTGGTAACGCTGAAGTTCGTGAGATCTTCAAATCTTCTAAGGCTGGAAATATTGCTGGTTCACTTGTTAAGGATGGATCTATCCGACGTAATGCAAAGGCACGTATTTTGCGTGGCGAAACCCTCATCCTGGATAACCTCACAATCGACTCACTTAAGCGCTTTAAAGATGATGCAACTGAAGTCAAAGAAGGCTTCGAGTGCGGAATTGGTCTTGGCAATATGAAGGATCTTCAAATTGGCGACACCATTCAAGTCTTTGAGATGCGCGAGAAAAAGCGGGTATAGCAATGGCAGCATCACACCGCAGCCAAAAGGTTGCAGACCGAATCAAAGTAATTGTGGCGCAGTTGCTTGAGACAAAGATCAAAGATCCACGTCTTGGCTTCGTCACCGTTACTGATGCACGCGTTACTGGCGATCTCCAACAAGCCTCAGTTTTCTATACAGTGCTAGGTGATATCGACCAACGTGCTGCAACAACTGCCGCGCTTGAGAGTGCAAACGGTGCAATCAGATCAGCACTTGGACGTGAACTAGGTTTGCGAATCACGCCCACACTTGCATTCTTTGAAGATGGTTTGCCAGAGAGTGCTAAAGCACTTGATTCATTGCTTACAAAAGTACATGAGTTAGATGCTGAAGTTGCTGCTCTTCGCGCTAATGCAACATATGCCGGGGGAGAAGATCCATATAAAGCCCCTCGCGTTATTGACGAGGACTAATCATCGAGCACGGATTTCTGGTTGTAGATAAAGAACCAGGTATGACAAGCCACGATGTTGTTGCTATTGCACGGCGCGCACTTGGTACACGCAAAGTTGGCCATGCCGGAACTCTTGATCCAATGGCCACAGGTATCTTGGTTTTAGGTTTTAATAACGGCACACGATTGCTTCAATACATCACCAATGGCGATAAAAGCTATACAGCCACAGTTGTTCTAGGTGCTGCAACAGTCACAGATGATGTTGAAGGTGAAGTTATTTCACGTGGTGATGTTTCAGGCATTACTGATTCTCAAATCGAATCAGAGCTTGTGAAAATGCGCGGCACAATTATGCAACGTCCTAGTTCGGTATCGGCTGTGAAAGTTGATGGTGAACGTGCCTATGATCGCGTCAGAGCGGGTGAAAGCGTTGAACTAGCTTCTCGTGAAGTCACAATTTCACAGTTAGATATCACAGCTATACGCCGAGTTGAAAACGCTATTGAAGTTGATATTGAAGTGACCTGTTCTGCCGGCACATTTATTCGAGCCATAGCCCGAGATTGTGGTGGTGCACTTGCAGTGGGGGGACACTTGAATGCATTGCGCCGCACGCGAGTTGCTGGCTTTGGATTAGAAAAGGCCATCTCCCTCACATCTCTCAAAGCAGGGGAGTTTGCAACGTTGCCACTAGTTGATGTCGCACGAACAACATTTACTGCACGTGAGCTTGCACTTGAGGAAGTAAATGAACTTTCCTTTGGACGCCCACTGAGCCCAAATCCAGATGAAGCGATCTATGCTGCAATTTCAGGTGAAGAGCTCATTGCGCTGTTGTGTAACAAGGATGCTTTAGCCAAGCCAATCGCCGTATTCGCAGCGGCTAACTAGGTCTGAGACAATATAAACATGAGCGTTGTAGTCATTGGAGTCTTTGATGGTGTCCACAAGGGACATCAAGAAGTGCTCAATCAAGCCAAAGCGATTGCTGGCGATGAAAAGATTATTGCGCTGACTTTTGATCCACACCCAACAACTGTTTTTGCACCAGATCGAGCTCCAACTTTGCTCACAATTTTGACTGATCGAATCGAACTCCTGAAGATCCATAACGCAGATCAAGTTGCCGTTATGAAGTTCACGCCAGAGTTTGCCGCTATGACGCCTGAGGATTTTGCGAGTAAAGTTTTAGTAGACCAGCTGGGTGCAACAAAGGTTGTGGTTGGTAAGAATTTCACGTATGGATCAAAGGCAGCAGGAAATGTTGATTCATTAAAGGCTCATTCTGGCTTTGAGACGATTGTTCTAGATCTTGAACCATCTGATGGTGAAGTTGTTTCTTCCACACGAATCCGTAAATTAATTGTTGAAGGTAATGTTGAACAAGCACGGGGGTTATTAACTAGACCTCATCGCTTAGATGGCATTGTGGTTCATGGCGAAAAGCGTGGTCGTGAGATCGGTTATCCCACTGCAAATCTGGGTGATCTTGAAAATCAAACAATTCCAGCCGATGGTGTGTATGCAGGTTGGTTAACTGTTGGTATTGATAGATGGCCAGCTGCAATTTCAATTGGTACTAATCCAACTTTTGATGGTGTTCGAGGCCGACAAGTTGAGGCATATGCCATTGATCAAGTTGGTTTAGAGCTCTATTCACAGCGGGCAACAATTGAATTTGGTTGGCGATTGCGTGAAACTTTAAAATTTGATGGTCTACAACCCTTGCTTGATCAGATGGCGAAAGACTGCGCAAAAGCCCGTGAATTAACCGAGCTTTAGGCTCAGGATTTCACCTTATTCGCCCCCGCTGGTAATCTTGCCCAGTCCAACGAGAAAGCGAGCTTTCGTGAGGCAAACCGAAAGCCCTCGTGATCAGAAACCAAGGAGTACTAAAGAATGGCACTAACACCAGAAGTAACGAAGCAAATTGTCGCGCAGTTCGGATCTACTCCTACTGACACGGGAAGTCCTGAAGCTCAGGTCGCTTTGCTATCTAAGCGCATTGAAGAAATCACATTACATCTAAAAACCAACCCACATGATCACCACAACCGTCGTGGTCTGTTGTTGCTAGTTGGTCGTCGTCGTCGCATTCTTCAATATCTTGCTAAGACAGATATCAACCGTTACCGCGTGATTATCGAGAAGCTCGGTATTCGCCGCTAATTAAGTAATACCTACACCACTTGAGGGCAAATGGTCCTCGGTAGTGGTTTCCGCACAAAATAATGTGCGTGAACTTCGATCGAAGATTCATTCTCCTTTAAGTGGGTAGTAACCACGATGTGACTTGCAATGAGTCGCGTCCATAGTAATAAAGGAGGACCCATGGAGGGTCAAGAGGTTCAGTCAGCCGTTGCAGTTATTGATAACGGAAAATTTGGAAAACGAGAGATTCGTTTTGAAACAGGTCGCCTAGCGCGCCAAGCAGCAGGAGCTGCTGCAGTATTTCTAGATGATCAAACAATGATCTTCTCAGCAACAACTGCATCAAAGACTCCTAAAGATCAATTTGATTTCTTTCCTTTAACAGTTGATGTTGAAGAGAAGATGTATGCAGTTGGTCGTATCCCAGGATCATTCTTCCGTCGTGAAGGCCGTCCATCAGAAGATGCAATTCTTACCTGTCGTTTAATCGACCGTCCATTGCGTCCATCATTTGTTAAGGGACTTCGCAATGAAGTTCAGATCGTTGTGACAGTAATGGCACTTGATCCAGACCACATGTATGACGTGATCGCAATCAATGCTGCTTCAATGTCAACACAACTTGCAGGTTTGCCTTTCTCTGGTCCAATCGGTGGCGTTCGCGTTGCTTTGATTGATGGTCAGTGGGTTGCATTCCCTAACCACTCACAGGTTGCAAACGCAGTCTTTGACATGGTTGTTGCTGGTCGTATCAGCGATGATGGTGATGTTGCAATCATGATGGTTGAAGCAGAAGCTACAACAAAGACAATTGAGCTCATCAAGGGCGGGGCACCAACTCCTAATGAAGAAGTTGTTGCACAAGGTCTAGATGCCGCAAAGCCATTTATCAAGATTCTCTGCGAAGCACAGTCAAAGCTTGCAAAGGTGGCTGCAAAGCCAACTGCTGAGTTCCCTGTGTTCCTTGATTACCAAGATGATGTATTTGCTGCTGTTGAAAAGGCTGCTGGTGCAGATCTTGCAAAGGCACTAACAATTTCTGGTAAGCAAGAGCGCGAAACAAAGATTGATGAGATTTCTGCATCAACTAAGGAATCAGTTTCTGCAGCCTTTGAAGGCCGCGAAAAAGAAGTTCCTGCAGCGTTTCGCTCATTAACTAAGAAGCTTGTTCGCCAGCGCGTATTGCGCGACAAGATCCGTATCGATGGACGTGGATTGCGCGATATCCGGGCACTATCTGCAGAGGTTGAAGTAATTCCTCGCGTTCACGGTTCAGCGATCTTCGAACGTGGTGAGACACAGATTCTTGGAATCACAACTCTTAATATGCTCAAGATGGAACAACAGCTAGATACGTTGAACCCTGAAAACCATAAGCGTTATATGCACAACTACAACTTCCCACCATATTCAACTGGTGAGACTGGTCGTGTTGGTACACCTAAGCGTCGCGAAATCGGCCACGGTGCACTTGCAGAGCGTGCTTTGATTCCAGTTCTTCCAACTCGCGAAGAGTTCCCTTACGCAATCCGTCAGGTCTCTGAAGCACTTGGTTCAAATGGTTCAACTTCAATGGGATCTGTTTGTGCATCAACTCTTGCCATGCTTAATGCTGGTGTGCCGCTAAAGGCGCCAGTTGCAGGTATCGCAATGGGGCTTATCTCAGATAACGTCGATGGCAAGGTTGAATACGTAGCCTTGACAGATATCTTGGGTGCAGAAGATGCATTCGGCGATATGGACTTTAAAGTTGCCGGAACAAAAGATTTCATCACAGCTTTGCAGCTAGATACCAAGCTCGACGGTATTCCAGCATCAGTACTTGCCGGAGCACTTCACCAAGCAAAAGAGGCGCGTCTAGCAATCCTTGATGTTATGAATGAAGCGATCGACACACCAGATGAGATGAGCCCATTTGCTCCTCGCATCATCTCTGTGAAGATTCCAGTTGATCAGATCGGTGCAGTTATCGGACCTAAGGGCAAGATAATCAACCAGATTCAAGATGAGACTGGCGCAGATATTTCAATTGAAGATGATGGCACTATCTATATCGGTGCAACTGATGGACCTTCAGCAGAAGCTGCGCGTGCTCAGATCAATGCGATTGCAAACCCACAAATGCCAGAAGTTGGAGAGCGCTACCTCGGAACCGTTGTAAAGCTCGCCGCATTCGGTGCATTTATCTCACTTATGCCAGGTAAAGATGGCTTGCTCCACGTCTCGCAGATTCGCAAGATGCATGGTGGAAAGCGCATTGAAAACCTGGAAGAAGTGATGAAGG
>JBDLTD010000003.1:0-25855 GCA_039799185.1 Actinomycetota bacterium
TCCATAATTTCCATCACCAGGTGCACCTGCATGAAGAGTCTTCGCTAGTTTGACTGCAAGTTCAATGAACTTTTCGGCCACTCTTTCATCAACATACACGCGCTCTGCACCAATGCAGGATTGCCCAGCATTGGCCATTGCAGACCAGATAGTTGCATCTACTGCGCGCTCAAGATTGGCATCTGCAGCAACGATGACTGGATCTTTTCCGCCGCACTCTAAAACAACAGGAGTCATTGTTGTTGCACATTGGGCAGCAACAATTTTTGCAGTTCTAGTTGATCCGGTGAATGAGATTTTATCAACGCCACTTGTGCACAGCGCTCCACCTGTTTCACCCAACCCAGTAATAGTTGTTAGAACATCAGCAAAGGGTGCTACTTCATTAAAGCTTTCCTCTAACCACATTCCAACGCCAGGTGTGTATTCACTGGGCTTAAAGACAACAGTATTTCCAGCAGCTAGTGCGTAAACAATTGAACCCACTGGTGTGAAGATGGGGTAGTTCCATGGACCAATTACGCCAACAACTCCAAGGGGGGAGCGTTGCACGGTCGCAGACATATTAGATAAAAGTAAGCCAGGTGCACGATGAGCAGTGCGCATAATCTCTTCTGCATGGCGAGCTGCCCAGCCAATATGGCCCACAGCAATACTTACTTCTAACTTTGCATCTCCTACAGGCTTTCCAGTTTCAAGTGAAACCAACGCTGCTATTTGATCAATGCGCTTAATGATGAGCGTTGACCAAGCAAGTAGAACTTTCTTTCTTCCGCCAAAGCCAAGCAATTGCCATTGCACTGAGGCATTGCGCGCATGTCCAACTATTTCACTGACTTGTTTGGCACTCATTATTGGATAAGTTCCAACCACCTCACCGGTTGCAGGATTATGAGAATCAAATGATGGAATGCGCTTAGTAGCCATGGTTGGAAGCCTACTGGGGTGAAGATAAGATTTGAAGTATGGCCGAGATAATTAGACCCAGTAGTGAGTTGCCGGCCCTTCGCACACCTTTTCATGTCCTTACAAGTGATGGTGTTGATTTAATCGGAGAAGTCGCATCACCCTTAGGTCAATCAAAAGGGGCAATTTTAACTCTGCATCCACTCCCAACAGCTGGGGGGATGATGGATAGTCATGTTTATAAGAAAGCCGCTAATCGACTTCCGGCAATGGCTGGAATTAGCGTTGTTCGTTTTAATACTCGCGGAACAACTTCAGAGGCTGGCACAAGCACCGGTGAATTCGATAACGGAGGTGCTGAAGGCTTAGATGTTCAAGCAATGATTAATTATTGCTTCGATGTTTTAGCGTTAGAAAATCTTTGGATAGTGGGTTGGTCATTTGGAACAGATTTAGCCCTGCGCCATGCAAAAGATCCACGTCACAAAGGTCTCATTCTTCTTAGCCCACCACTTCGCACAACTACTAATGAAGAACTCTTGTATTGGAATAGTGATCCACGGCCAATAACCGCCCTTGTGCCCGAGCATGATGATTACTTGAAGCCAGATGCAGCGCGAGAGCGTTTTGCCATCGTGCCTAAGCTAAAGATTATTGCCATCGATGATGCAAAGCATCTTTGGTTAGGTGAACCATCAGTTCATCGCGTGCTATCTGAAATCAACACCATTGTTACTGGTGATGCACAAGCTCTACCTCTTGAGTATTAAGAGTTATTAGCACGAGGGATTACGACCTCGTCCAAAATCAAAATAATCGAAGCAGCCACTGGCACCGCAAGTAATCCACCCACTAAGCCCAAAAGTGATGAACCAATAAGGGCAGAGATAATAGTTACTGCTCCGGGTACTGCCAAAGTTCTTTTCATAATGCGCGGTGTTACAACATAGTTTTCAACTTGGACATAGACCACGTAAGCAACAAATGCAATAACGCCAATAGCAATTGATTGGGTTAAGGCGATTATCGTTACGATTCCACAACCTAAGAAGTGTCCAATTAATGGAATCAATCCGCAGACCAAAACGATCATGCCGATGGCTATTGGGGAAGGTAGTCCCAGCACAAGTGAGAGAACAAAAACAAATACCGAAGCCATAGCCGCAATGACTATTTGGCTACCAACAAAGGAACCTACTCGAGCAATGATGGCGTTTGTAAGGTGGCCTACACGCTCACGACGACTTGCGGGAACAAGAGAAAGTCCTAGATCAACTGCCTGTGGCAGGGAAGTGATGAAGTAGAGAGTTAGAACCAAGATTGTTAGGAATGTGAAAAAGCCTGAAAGAACAGATTTACCAACACCAATAACTCCGCCAAATGCTGAAATCAATAGCGTTCCATCAGAAGTTACAGACTTCAATTTAGTTTGTAGCGTATCGATAATTCCATACTGGTCATTGAGCTTATTAATTGTTGCATTATTTGTTAGTTCAGCTAAAAGAGTAGGGGCCTTATTGATTAGTTGCGTTCCCTGCGAAATTACAGGTGGAGCCACAACGAGCGCGAAAAAGATTACGAAAGCTATAACTGAAGTAAAAATAATGGTCACTGCGGTGGTGCGCGACATATTGCGACGACGAAGAGCTTCAACTGCAGGATTGAGGCCTGTTGCCAAGAAAAGAGCGATTAGTATCAAAATAAATATCTGCGAGACGCTTGCAAGTGCGCGCATTAAGACAATTGCTGTTAATGCACCGAGCGTTGCAACGAAACCGAAGTAGTACGGGTGTGATCTATTTATTGGAACACCAGCAATTCCGTAGTCAGCTGGGGTTGGAGCGGCCTTGGCCGCACGCTTAGTAACCTTCTTAATTCGCTCTTTGATTGCCATAGATGCATTGTAAAGATAGTTATGTCACTTGTATGAGACGTGGTGTTCTTCCTCCCGTCACATTTATAGGCAAGAATGAGCCCTATGGCCCTTCGGATAACAGGATTAGGCGTGGAGATCGCTGCTGTTACTAGCCTGCCATGGCACCAGAGTCTAGAAGAGTGGCCCGAGGATCCATCCTTGGCAGAAAAACGAGGTATTTCCCGCCACGTTGTCCGCTTAGTTCGCGCCACAGCCGATGCAGATGCACCCGTCTATGCCGTTAAAGAAACTGTCTCAGAGTTTGCAAATCGAGAGTACAAAGTCTTACGTGAATTAACTTCATTGAAAGCTCCTTGCGTTGAACAAATCGCGGTGGTTGAAGGTCGCACTAATGCACAAGGTGAAGAACTTCCATGCGCAATGGTTACGCGCTTCTTGCCGTATTCATTGCCCTATCGAGTTCTCCTCTCTGGCTCAGTGACTACTCATGACATTAATACGATGGCTAATGCTCTTTCACTGCTTTTAGTTCGATTACACCTTTTAGGTTTTTGGTGGGGTGATTGCTCACTTTCAAATACTCTCTTTCGCCGTGATGCTGAAGGTTTTGCTGCTTATCTTGTTGATGCTGAAACCGGTGAGTTTCAGAAATCTTTAAGCGATGGTCAGAGAGAACATGATTTAGATATTGCGATGTTTAACGTTGCCGCCGAATTAGAAGATTTGCGCTTATCTGGAGTTCTCTATCCTGGTATGGATCCAGTGCGCGCGGCTGAAGCTGTTATCCGTCGCTATCGCAGAATTTGGGCAGCACTTAAAGAGCGACAACTTCTTGATCCTAATGATCGACATGCTGTTGAGAGCGCTATGCGTCAGTTACACGATTTAGGTTTTGCTGTTGAAGAGGTCTCAATTACTATGGATGGAGATTCACAACTTTTATCTTTCCAACCGCGTCTAGTTGCCGCTGGATATCACACACAACGCCTTCGTGAATTAATGGGAATTGAAACTGAAGAACTACAAGCTAAGCGTTTACTCGCATCTTTTGATCGTTATCGTGCCCGACATGAAAATACTCCTATGTCAGTAACTGAGATGGCTAAGAAGTGGTTTGTAGAAGTTTTTGAATCAACAATTAATCGAGTACCGGCGCAGATGCGTGGTCGCGTGGAGCGAGCTCAGATGTTCCATGAAATCCTTGAAAATCGCTGGTATTTGAGTGAGCAAAAGGGAACTGATGTGGGCTTGGAGTTTGCCGCTGATAATTACGTGCAAGAGATTTTGCCGAATCGGCGCGATTCTGGCGTTGACCTCATCGCCCACTAGGATTACCACGTGAGCAATCCTCCTAATTTTGCGCAAGCTGTTGATCTGAGTTCATTAGGAAAGCCAAAGACCGTTCCAACAGGACCCACACCAGGTATTGCTGTCACTGCCGAAAACTTAACTACAGAGTTTTTACCTCTTTCTAAAACTCGTGCGGTAATTCTTTTCTGCTGGTCAGCGCGCAGCGCTGAATCTATTGAGATGTTAGCGGTAATGGGCCAACTAGAGAGTAGCTATAAAGGTTCATGGAGCCTAGGACATGTTGATATTGATGCTCAGCCACAAGTTGCTAAGGCCCTACAAACACAAAAGATTCCTTATGCAGTTGCATTAATTAATGAACAGATAGTTCCGTTATTTGAACAAGCGTATCCAGAAGCACAGATACGCCTTGTTCTAGATAAAGTTTTGACGCTAGCTGCAGAACAAGGTGTTGGTGATACACCAGTTGAAATAATTGAACCTGAAGAGGAAGAAGCAGTTACAGCACTTGAAGCAGGAGATTTTGCAACTGCAGAGATCGCCTATAAGAAACTTCTAGCTAGAAAACCAGCTGACTCTTTTGCCAAGCTCGGTCTTGCCCAAACGCAACTACTTATTCGAACCGATGGATTAGCTCTAGATGTCGTAATCAAAGAGGCAACAGATAATCCCCAAGATCTATCTCTACAGCTACGAGCTGCAGACATGGAGATAGTAAATGGGGGAGTTGAGGCAGCCTTTACTCGCCTTCTAAATGTAGTTAAAGGCAGTGCTGGAGAAGAGCGCAATAGAGCTAAGGAGCATTTGCTTTCACTCTTTGCCTTAGTTGACCCAGCAGATCCGCGCTTAACTGCCGCCCGCAGCGCCTTAGCGAACGCCCTATTTTAAGATGAGCACGATTACGGCAAAAAAAGAGCTTATTTATTTAAGAATTCTTTTCTTCACATTTGGCTTAGGAATCATGTCCTGGATTCCACGCTTTCCCGAAGTTAAGGAGGCGCTAAAACTAACTAATGGTGGCTTTGGATCGCTGATTAGTACTGGAGCTTTAGGTTCACTTATTTCGCTGCTTACTGTGGGACATGTTGTTCACAGAATTGGCGTTAAAAGAGTTCTCTATACCGCCTCGTTCTTTCTCATGGCAACACTGATCATTCTTACTACTGTTGATTCATCACTTATATTTTTCTTTGCAAACATCGCATTTGGAGCAGCAATATCTGCCTTTCATATTTCCATTAATGCCCAGGGCTTTAACTACCAAGATCGCACAGGAAAATTCATTATTACCCAGTTGAGCGGAGTGTGGGGCGCTGGTGCATTAATTACTGCGTTGATATCGGGATTTCTTGTTGACCGGGTGTCACTGCATCTTCACGTGGGAGTTTTAACTGTTGTTATATTCCTCATTCAGAGTGTGGTGATCAAATCTCTTGCCCCAGAGCTGCTAAAGGCTAATCAAGACATAGAAGTTGACTACAAGCTCAAAGAGCTATTTTCGGGATTCTCTTTTGATCGAATGGTTTCATTTGGCCTCATCTGTGCAATTTTTCTAGAATTTGCATTAAGTGATTGGGCCGCTATTTATACGAAGGAAGAAATTGGAATCAAAAGTGGCTTTAATACGTTGCCATTTATTCTCTTCACTATGTGGATGATTTTTGGAAGATTTACCGTTCATTATTTGGTGCCGCGATTTACTCTAGAGCGACTAGCAGTTCGTGGATCACTGCTTGCTGGTACTTCTTTTCTTGTGAGTGTCTTTTTAGCACGATCGGTCTTTGCTACTAATCAAGACATGGCATTTCTAGTTATTTGCATCGGGTTCTCACTTGCTGGACTTGGAAGCTCGTTCATTGGACCAACATTTATGGCTGCTGCTAATACCCGCTCAAATCACCCTGCTAGCGTAGTTATTGGCCAAATTGGGGTGGCAAATATTGTCTTAGCTTTCATTTTAAAGTGGGTTGTTGCATGGACAGCCCAAGCCACATCTTTAACAATTGGGCTATTGATTCCAGGAATGCTCTTACTCACTGTTCCCTTTTTCGCAAAAGCCCTTAAGAGCGTTTAAAACAAATAGTTACAAGTGGTGGAGACATAGCTTCTTGCAATCTTTGAGATCAGCCTGAGCCTTCAGTATTGCCAGCATCTGCAGCTGAGACATCATCAATGCGATACTTTTCCATCGCCTTAGTAACAACGCTTGCTCTGATGTCACCTTGATTACTTAGCTGCTGCAACACGGCAACTGCGATGGATTCAGCATCAACTTTGAAGTGACGGCGCAAGGCACCACGTGTGTCAGATAATCCAAAGCCATCAGTTCCAAGTGAATAGAACGGTGCATCAACCCAAGGCGCAACTTGGTCTTGCACTGAGCGCATGTAATCACTCACCGCAATAACTGGACCCTTATGTCCATCTAGCTTCTTTGAAATATATGCACGGCGCTTATCTTTTGGATTAAGCAGGTTATGTCGATCAGTTTCAAGTCCATCACGGCGAAGTTCATTCCATGATGTAACTGACCAGACAGATGCTTTAACGCCCCAGTCATCGGCAAGAAGTTGCTGGGCTTTCAGAGCCCAGTTCACTCCAACACCTGAAGCCAAAATCTGTGCTGACTTCTTACGTGATCTAGCCGCAGGGGAGTAGAGATAAATACCCTTAAGCAGACCTTCCACGTCAAGGTTTTCAGGCTCAGCTGGATGCACATATGGCTCGTTATAAACAGTTACGTAGTAATAAATGTTTTCGCTGTTCTCACCATACATACGGCGCAAACCATCTTTAACAATATGTCCCAGTTCAAAAGCAAAGGCTGGGTCATAAGAAACTACGGCTGGGTTAGTAGATGCAAGAAGTGGTGAATGACCATCTTCATGCTGTAATCCTTCACCGTTAAGTGTGGTGCGACCAGCCGTTGCTCCGATTACAAAGCCGCGAACCAACTGATCTGCTGCAGCCCAGAAAGCATCTCCTGTGCGCTGAAAACCAAACATTGAGTAGAAGATATAAATAGGAATCATTGGTTCATCGTGTGTGGAGTAAGAAGAGCCCACGGCAGTAAAGGATGCAACAGATCCTGCTTCATTAATTCCTTCATGCAAGATCACACCAGTAGTTGATTCCTTGTATGAGAGCATCAATTCACGATCAACAGCTGCATATTGCTGGCCATTAGGTGAGTAAATCTTGAGCGTTGGGAACAGTGAATCCATTCCGAATGTGCGGGCCTCATCAGGAATGATTGGAACGATACGTGCACCAAGTCCTGGATCTTTAACCAAGTCTTTGAGCATTCGCACAAAGGCCATAGTTGTTGCAATCTCTTGATGACCAGAACCACGCTTGACTGACTCATAGACAGAATCGTCAGGTTGCGTAAGTGGACGTGAAATTGCACGGCGGCGAGGAATTGATCCACCGAGGGCAGCGCGACGCTCAGCCAGATACATAGCTTCAGGTGAATCAGCTGCTGGCTTGAAGTAAGGAGGTAAGTATTTATCTAACTTCTCATCTGGAATATCTAGGTGCAATGTGTCGCGGAACTGCATGATGTCTTCTAGTGACATCTTCTTCATCTGGTGAGTTGAGTTACGACCTTCAAAACTTGAACCAAGAGTCCAACCCTTAATGGTCTTAGCCAAAATAACTGTTGGGCGGCCATTGTCTTGAGTAGCTGCGGTGTATGCGGCAAATAACTTCTTATAGTCATGCCCACCACGCTTTAAGCCCCAGATCTTTTCATCAGACCAATCAGCAACCATTGCTGCGGTGCGAGGATCGCGACCAAAGAAGTTCTCACGAACGTATGCACCAGATTCAGCTTTAAAAGTCTGGTAATCGCCATCGAGAGTCTTATTCATTAAATTAACTAGAGCGCCTTCGCGATCTTGTGCCAAGAGAGGATCCCACTCGCGTCCCCAAACAACCTTAATAACATTCCAGCCAGCCCCACCAAAGATTGATTCAAGCTCTTGAATGATTTTGCCGTTTCCACGAACTGGACCATCGAGGCGTTGCAAATTACAGTTCACAACAAAAGTTAGGTTGTCGAGTTTTTCACGTGTTGCTAAACCAATTGCACCTAATGTGTCGACTTCATCTACTTCACCATCACCAAGAAATGCCCAGACGCGTTGATCGCTGGTGTCTTTAAATCCACGGTTATGTAAATAACGATTAAAGCGTGCTTGGTAAATGGCATTGATTGGCCCAATTCCCATTGACACTGTTGGGAACTGCCAAAAATCTGGCATCAAACGTGGGTGAGGATAAGAAGAAAGTCCACCAGCTGGGTGTGACAACTCTTGGCGGAAACCATCGAGCTGATCTTCAGTTAAGCGGCCTTCAAGATATGCGCGTGCATACATTCCTGGACTTGCATGTCCTTGGAAAAAGATTTGATCTCCGCCGCCTGGATGATCTTGTCCACGGAAGAAGTGGTTAAAACCAACTTCATACAGAGCTGCAGATGATGCGTAAGTAGAGATGTGTCCGCCAACGCCAACGCCTGGACGTTGAGCACGATGAACCATCATCGCCGCATTCCAACGATTCATTGCGCGGATATTGCGTTCAATACCTTCATCTCCAGGAAAAGCTGGTTCATGTTCTGGAGAAATAGTGTTCATGTAGTCGGTTGTGCGAAGGTCAGAAACGCCAATTTTTTTCTCATGAGCACGCTTTAAAAGGCTCAACATTAAATAGCGAGCGCGTACTGGTCCGGCATTTGCTAGAGCGGCATCAAAAGAGGCATGCCATTCCGCAGTCTCTGAAGGGTCGGTATCAACTAACTGCTCGATAATCTGATCGGGCGCCTCAAAGGTTTCGCTCATGGTGCCTATTCTTGCGCTAACTGACCAGTAAGTCGAAATGGAGCAGCCATACCTCTTGTGCAAGGGGCGCAGATTGTGTGGAATTAGCCTGTGCCAGAGCGTATGGGGTTCAAGGAGGGTGACCTAGTTCTAGAGGTCGGCCGTGCTGGTGGCTGTGATGAGGGCCTTCGAAAACAACTCAACGCCATTACTAAAACAGATTTTGTAGATAGTGATGCACATGAAGTCGTTGATGGCGTAATTATTTGGTGGCGCGATGGCGATGGCGATCTAGTTGATGAATTAATGGATGCCCTTACCTATTTAAGTGAGACTGGACCTATCTGGGTATTAACTCCCAAGGTTGGTCGCGATGGACATGTTGAACCCAGCGATATTCAAGATGCAGCCCCCACTGCTGGCCTTAGCCAGACATCATCACTTTCAATTGCAACTGACTGGAGTGCTACTCGTCTGGTGGCACGTAAAGCTGGCAAACGATAGATTTACCCCTATGACTCTGACAATTGGCCAAGCCGCTCCAGATTTTGAAGTTCTCAACCAACATGGTGAGATGCTTTCACTTTCATCATTTAAAGGTAAAAAGAATGTTGTCCTTCTTTTCTATCCCTTTGCATTCTCAGGAATTTGCACCGGTGAACTATGTGCACTGCGTGATGATCTAGCTGCCTTTCAAAACGATAACGTTGAATTGCTAGCAATCTCATGTGATCCAATGTATGCACAGCGTGCATTTGCTGAAGCTGAAGGTTATAAGTTCCCAGTACTTGCTGACTTCTGGCCACATGGCGCAGTAGCTAAGGCATACGGTGTGTTTGAAGAATCACGTGGTTGTTCAACACGTGGAACTTTTGTGATCGATAAGGAAGGCATCTTGCGCTGGCAGGTAGTCAATGGCCTTGGAGATGCGCGCAATATCGCCGATTACAAGGCTGCAATCGCTGCGCTATAAGCGGGGGATTTAGCGATTTAACTAGGGTGAAGTAAGATTCACCAGTACTCATAGCAGTACAAAGGGTGCTTAGCTCAGTGGTAGAGCGTCTCGTTTACACCGAGAATGTCGGGGGTTCGAAACCCTCAGCGCCCACCAGTTCTTTACGAAGGGGTTGATTGCAGAGAATGAAAGCCAGCCCAAGTGATCAACGTCAGATTCTTGATGTGGCAGCTTTTGACCAGAAAACAAATGCACTTAACCACAGCGCTTCAATCCTTCCGCAAATTGCCGAGTTAGTAAGTACCACTACAAAATCTCATAACGCTCGTGATCTTCGTATTGCAGCAGAGACTGAACTCAATGATGTTAAGCGCGAACTTTTGCGTGCAGAGGCTGATGTTGAGCAGATAGTCACTCGCATTACCCGTGATGAAGCCCGCCTCTCTGGAGGATCAGCATCACCTAAAGAGCTTGAGCAACTACAACATGAAGTGGGAACTCTAAATGCACGTCGCGCCGAACTTGAAGAAGTAGAGCTAGAAATCATGATGCGTGTGGATGAAATCAAAGCCCGCATTACAGATCTTCAAACCCAGGAAGCTGATTTCACTGCACAGATTAATGATCTCAATATCGGCAAAGAAAATGCGCTCGCAAAGATAAATGGTGAGTTAGAAAGTATTGCCAAAGAGCGAAGTGAAACCCTTGCATCAGTTTCTACTGAATTTGTTGCACTCTATGAAAAAGTGAGAGCATCAAATAATGGAAATGGCGCTGCTGCCCTTGTGGCAGGTGCCTGCACGGGATGTCACCTTTCAATTAATACAGTTGAGCTCAAGCGAGTTGCTGAGTTAGCCGATGATGAAGTGGTGCGCTGTGAAGAGTGCCGTTGCATCCTGGTGCGCGGAGCGTAAAGAAATGGCGCGTCATTTTTCATTAACCGCAGATGGTGGTTCACGCGGCAATCCTGGTCCTGCTGGTTATGGAACAGTCATTACAGAAAACGGCAAGATAATTGCAGAGCTCTATGACTTCATTGGAATTGCAACCAATAACGTTGCTGAATACTGCGGACTCATCGCAGGATTAACTGCCATTAATGCGATGGATCCTGAAGCAACTGTTGATGCGAAAATGGATAGCAAATTAGTAGTAGAGCAGATGTCTGGGCGCTGGCAGATTAAGCATGCAGATATGCGCAAACTAGCCAGTGATGCTCGTTCTGCCCACACCGCAGCCCTTGTCACTTACACATGGATCCCTCGTGATGAAAACTCACATGCTGATCGCTTGGCAAATAAAGCTCTGGATGAGCAAAGCGGCGGGGGAGAAATCATCTCTGTTCGCCAGAACTACTTAACTGAGCGCCTGCTGAACCCTGAAGAATCAACAACTATTTTTCTCGTGCGACATGGCGAGACTGTTTTAACACCTATGAAGAAGTTTTCAGGTGATGGTCCATTAAATCCAGAGCTAACTGATATTGGTTTAGGACAGGCTGAAAAAGTCGCAGAGGCGATAGCTAAATTTAATCCAGAAGTGATTATTGCTTCACCTCTCAAGCGCACAACACAAACGGCTGAAGCTATCTCCAAGGCAACAGGATTACCTATCGTCTTTGAAGATGCTTGGATTGAATGTTCCTTTGGCATCTGGGATGGCATGTCTATCGATGAAGTGAAAGAGCGCTATCCAGCCGATTACAACTCATGGGTGTGTTCAACTTCTTATGCACCACCTGAAGGTGAGTCCTATGACTCTGTGGCGTTGCGCGTAGATGCTGCGATCTCACAGATTGCATCTGAGTATCCAGGACAACGCGTTGTAGTTGTTACACATAATGGAACAATAAAATCTGCAGCTAAAGTTGTAGTTGGAGCACCTGCTGAATCAATCTTTCATATTGATGTTTCACCATGTTCAATCACAACACTATCTGTGTGGCCAAGTGATGGGTTAAGAGCGCTTCGAAGCCTTAATGAACAGGCTCATTTACGCTAGTCCAACTGTATTAAGCCATAATTTCGCTAATTCTGTATGACCAAAAGCCGTGGGATGTACTCCATCATCGGCAATCTCTGTCATGGGAACTCTTGTGGCTAGATTGTTTAAATAAGAATCGAATGGCACAACAATTGCACCAAACTCTTTTGCCATTGCATGCACAACTTCAATTTTTGGATCTAAGTCTTCACGCCAGTCATTCATTTCTTCTCTCACAGGCAGCAAAAATGGCTCACAGAGCACAAACTGTGGATTACATTCTGTTTTAGTTTGAGTTAATAAGCGGTGGTAACGAGAGTGAAAATCTTCTTGAGTGGTTGGATCATTATCGTCATAGCGGCGCCATGTGTCATTTATCCCTATGGCGATTGAAAGCAGAGATGGCTTTTGATCAAGAACATCAACTTGCCAACGATTTTCCAAATCTATAAGGCGGTGCCCACTTGTTCCGACATTGATTATTTGTCCAGCAAGTTTGTTAGAGCGAGAAATTTCGCGCACATATCCATCTCCATAGGGAGGCTCAATATCTCTACCGCAGTCGGTGACAGAGTCCCCGATGAATAAGTTAACTAATGTCATCTTCTGGCTCTCTAACTCTGCAGCTCAGCCATCAGTTCGTTTATTGGTCCTTCAATCTGATCACCAAATAGATTTTTACGATGTGCCTCTAAAAGTTCACGCAATTCTGCCAGCTTTTCAATTTCGGTAGAGGTGCCTGAAATGCAGCCTCTGGCTGAATCAAAGCCACAATCTTGCAGAACTTTACCTAAACCGATTAAGACTTCGCCGCCTATGGCATATTTCTCTAACCATTTTTCAATTTCTTGAATCATTAATGGCTCACTGAAACTACTTTGCAGAAGAAATGCATGGTTCTTGGCTATTTCTTCTCCTGCCTGAATAAAGATATCCCCTGACTCTTTCAAATTTCCCTTACGCCATTGTGTGACACCTTGACGAAATACTTGTCGAAGGTCAGGGGCTGGGTCGCCCCCTACTGCTGTACCCATTGATGTGCGCAAAAACTTTCGCAGCGCAATTCGATCTAGTTCATTATCAACGCAGTGAAGAAGCGCTCTTTCCCACGATTGATCAGGATCATAAGATTGTGAGTTCCACAGGTACTCACCGATTGTGAACAGTGGAATCTGGGACATTTCAAATTGCAGCATTGGATTTGAAACTAACCCGGAAGAGTATTTGTGTAATCCAACTTCACGGCCGCGAACGGGCCCGATAAATAGGCTCTTTTGTAAACCACCATCATTGACGGGGAAGTTATCCCAGTACAAAGGCGGACGAAGAGCGTTGCGCTCAAAGATTACGGCATCGGAAATATCAAGGTACTCGGAGATAATTGAGCGCCCCGTCCACATGATATTTACACGTGGATGGAGTTCCATGCCCAACTCTTGAATATATGGCTCATTACCCCGTCCTGAATAATGCATCGGACAAACGGTCAACATAGCTTTTGGATCAAGTGCAACTAACTTTTTCCATACTCTATTTGTGAAATCAGCGTGAGCAGCGGCAGTTGATAAGTAAGCAGCTATATCTTCCTCATGTGACAGTTCCCAGGCAATGTCATCCCACAACAAACCAAAGTGACGTGCGCCTAATTTCAATACTTGCTTGAATCTATTAACTACGGCATCAACATCTGCTTCGTCACTGTATTTAACGGATAAGCCTGGGGAAACGCAGATTACGACCTCTATCGCATTCTTATGCCCAGTTTCAATTAACTCCTTAGTACTAGATATAAATGTTGTATCAAAGGCAGAACGCCAATTAAAGCGCTGCCAAGGAATATCCTTTGGAGCTAGGAAAAAGGTATTCATATTGAAGTCGCCAAAATTCTGCAATCCACGCAAGCGTTGCTCATGACTCCAAGGCTTTCCATAAAAACCTTCTACTACACCGCGAATAGGAAAATCTGGACCTTCATTAACTTCAAGGCTCTTCTCACTTGTCGCCGCCCAAGAAAGAACTCTATTGAGGGCATATCTGAGGCTGTGATCAAGGGCTACACCTATAGTTGCTGAAATTGATGAACCACTGCGTGAGGCGCTAATTGTGAAGCCTTCAATTTTCTCTGGACGTGCTGGGATTACCTTTATCTCAAAATCAAGTGAATGCTCGTGGGTGGAGAAAAAACTATCTGCAATCTCTTGCTGAACAGGATTTTGAACTTGAATTCTCATTAGAAATCAGCTTTCTTTGCAGCACTGGTTAAATTTGAAATAAACCCTGGTGAAACTTCCTTAAAGTGATGATGAGCAGCGTGCATGATCGAACCGAATACGGGGGAGACTTCTAGAACTCGCATAGTTACCCCGGGTGATGATGTTTTAAGGGTTTGCTCGAAAACACGGTCGAAGAGAGTATTTGCTGCCGTGTGTAATCCACCCGCACGAATTAACTCTATAGGGGCACCGGCGAAATCGAGTTGTTTAATAATTCCTTGGATATCTAGAGCGTGCTGCGAAGCAACTTTTGTAACGACTTCAATTGCAACAGAATCACCTTCATCTGCAAGCTTGAATATTAATGGAGCAAGACTTTCGTCAAGGGCCACACGTCCACGTGCTACTGCTGTAAAGAAATCATTAGGGTTCTCAAAACCGACAGATAGTGGAATTTGTTTATAGAGTTGGGTCTTTTCAACTATTCCATGGTGTGCACGGGCGATTAAATCGAGCGCGGTGTCCACAAGTTGTCCGGCACCTCCACCTTCGCCAAGCTCCATACCCATGGTCTGAACGCTCTTAGTAGCTGTGCGACCGGCTGATTTACCGCCAGTTCCTGCAATTGAAACGCAGCCAATACCTTGTGGGATTCCGGCAAAGAGTGCTGCAAAGGAATCATTAATGAGTTGGCATCTGCCTTCCAAGCCAAGAGAATTAATTATGGGAGTGAGAAGCTCTTCATCCTCTTCCCAGTCAAGTCCGGCAAGAGCAAAAGTCGAATCCACAATTTCTGCTTTTGATATAGATGCCTTTAGGCAAACTGCATCAACAATTTCAGAGAGGCTCTTTTGGACTGCATTAACACCTATGCGCTCCCAGTTGGCTCCTCCATTTGCAGCCGTTGCAAGAATGTTTCCATCCAGATCAACTATGCAGGCATGAGTTTTTGTACCGCCACCATCAATACCAAGAATGTACTTACCCATTGAAAAGTCCAATCATTCCAGCATTTTCTTTCTTAAGATCTGCCCAAACATTTCGTGCATCAGAGATATCTGGCCCTATGGGGTTTGTAATTAAAGCTCTCAAAGCTGAATCTTCACTTCCTGTTACAGCTGCATTAATTGTCAAAAGTTCAAAATCTTTCACAGTTCGCACGAGTGAATCGATGTCATTGCGCATTGCACTCGTTTTGATCGATTGAGCCCCCTTTGAAGTAATAATCGCTGGGATTTCCATGACGGCATCATCAGGAAAACCTGGAACCGCGCCATTATTGAGCGTGTTCACAATGTGGGTTGTTCCAGCATCAGTATGGATATCTGCCATTAATTCAGCGGCTGAATCGGAATAATATGCGCCACCTCGCTGCATAAGTTCTTCAGGCTTAGTTACTAAAGACTCATCCTTAAACTTTTCTAGTAGCACTTCTTCGATTTTCATAACTTCACTTGCACGTGTTGGATGCTCTGACTGATACTCAACCCACTGTTTTTCGGAGTAGTAGTAGGAGAGGTAGTAGTTAGGGATTGCTTGCAACAGGTCAATTGAACTTTGTGTCCACGCTGGAGAATCTCCAGGCTTACCTTTTTCAATAGTCAACCCGCGGAAAGCTTTAATTGCCTCCATGCTTCGATCCGTTCCATCTATTTGAACTCCACGAATCCATGACAAGTGGTTAAGTCCGATGTAATCAAAGCTCACTTGTGTTGATGAGACATTCATGGCCTTAGCTATTTCTACACGTGTATTCCAAGGAACATTGCAGAGCCCAATAGTTGTTAACGCTGGAACTTCTTGAATGAGGGTTTGAGTAATGAGCCCGGCAGGGTTTGTAAAATTAAGAAGCTTTGCATTTGGTGCTTCTTGAACAATAGTTCGGGCGACATTGAGTGCTACTGGGATTGTTCGTAGAGCTTTAGCAAAGCCGCCAACGCCAACAGTTTCTTGGCCAACCAAATTGTATCTACGACCCAATAGCTCATCTCTATGACGAGCTGCCTGTGTGCCAACACGGAACTGACTCACGACAAATGAAGCGCCTCGGACTCCAGATGCAAGATCAGTTCCAAATTCAATCTCAATATCAACGCCAGCAGCCTTGATCATGCGTTGCGCAAAAGCTGCGATTGTTGCCAGTTTTGTTGTTTCTATATCTACAAGGTGGATATGTGAAATAGGCAGACGCTTATGACGCTTTATTACGCCATCGATTAATTCTGGGGTGTATGTAGAACCACCACCAATGACTGCTAATTTCATTTACATCGACCCAGCTAGGCCTCGCACAGTTCCAGCAGGTTTGTGAATGTCATTGAAGACTCGATCGCAGGCTTGTTTAGTAGCGATATTGAGTGCACCAACGAGAATTCCGGTATCACCAAGAGTGGATACCTCAATCCGTGGGGAAAACGGCACGATTTCTGAGACTAATTTCTTAATGGGATCAATAAAAAATGAAGCCTGGCGACCGATTCCACCAGATAAAACTATGAGTTCAACATCAGTTACAGCAGAGATCGCTCCAATATAAAGTGCAATGCGTTCAGCTTCGAGGGCAACTACAGCCTTACCTAACTCGTCACCAGCCTTTGCAGCATTCATAATGTCAACGGTCGAGTATGGCTCATACAAGACACTGCCCTTAAATTTTTTGGCAAGTCCTCTTGTAATTTCAGCGATGCGATCACCAGATGGATTTGTAGCACTTCGATGAGTATCACGTGGATCACCAAAAGGTACATAGAAGACTTCACCAGCTGCGCCTCTATGACCACGATGTAATTGACCATTGAGCACAAGACCAGAACCTAAGCCAGAGCCAACTGATAGCACTGCAAAGTTATTGATGCCTTGACCGTGGCCAGCAGATTGCTCAGCTGCTGTAACAAGATTAATATCATTTTCAACGGCTGGACGAATACCAAACTCACTTTCAATGTGAGAAGCTAAATTAATTCCATCAAGTGAACCTATAGTTCCTGCAATTGAAACCACTCCAGTTTCCTGATTAATTACACCAGGTGTTCCTACAACAATCGAAGCGACATCTTTTAAGCTGTATCCAGATTTCTTCAACACTGAATCCACGGCTTTATGCATTACTAAAGTTAGATCCTTTAATTTCAATGAAGTTACGGGTACTGAGATTTCTGCCCGCATGTTCTGATTAAGATCACCAACTGCGGCACGAATAAATCTGGAACCAATATCGATTCCAAGACAGACTCTTACATCGCTAATTGCCTCAAATACAGATCGTGCACGCTTTGAATCATCCTCACCTGGGGAAAATTCTTGGATTAATCCACTTTCACTCAGAGATCGCAAAATGTCAGAAGTAGTCGGCTTTGATAATCCGATATGACGTGCAATTTGAGCGGCATGCAGTGCTCCGTGAGCGCGTAATGTGTCCAACACGCTTCGTTCGTTGATCTCACGAACCAGTGATGGTGCAGCAGCTGAGGCGAAGTGCTTCATTTATCCTTTGACCCCAGTCAATGTCACGCCTTCGATAAAGACTTTTTGTGAGAAGAAGAAGATAATAATAACAGGGGCCATGAAAAGCGCAGAGGCAGTCATCATCAGGTTCTTGTCCACGTGGTGGATACCCTGGAATGCATTGAGTCCAATTCCAAGGGTCCAGAGATCCTCATTTTCGACGATATACAGCAGTGGCCCAAAGAAGTCATTCCAGGAGCCAAGGAATGCAAAGAGGGCAATAGCTGCGATTGCAGGTTTTGCAAGTGGAACTACAATCCGCATCATCAATTTAAACTCGCTGCAACCATCGATTCTGGCTGCATCTGATATTTCATCAGGGATTGAAGTAAAGAACTGACGTAGTAAAAAGATTGAAAATGCGCTTGCGAAGAATGAAGGAACAATTAATGGCAAGAATGATGGAATCCAATGTAATCTTGAAAAAATGATGTAAACGGGAATCATTGTTACTTGCCCTGGGAGCATCATTGTTGAGAGCAAGATGATAAAAGTTGTATGGCGGCCTTTCCATTGTAAACGTGATAAAACATAGGCCGGTGGAACACTAGAAACAACAGTTCCAATTGTGCCCATGACTGAAACGAATAATGTGTTTAGAGTCCACTTTAGGAATGGGACTGCAGTAAATATGTCAATGTAGTTATGCCAAATAAAAGGATGCGGCCAGAGAGATCTTGTTTCAGCTTGACCCTTACTCATGAGTGATAAAACAATGACTAAATACAGGGGCATAATAAAAATGGCCGAAAGAGCGATTAGTAGCGAGTGGTTTCCCACCATGTGTAAGAAGTCATTCCACTTCTTTTTGCGTCGTGCCTGGCGTGATTGGGCTTCTATTTTTTCACGTTTTTCCATTGACAGTGTGCTCATTTGAAGAGGGATCCGTTCGGATAGTGAACCCAACGCTTCTGGGTCTTCAAAATGACTAGAGTGCAAAGCAATGTAATGACGAGCAATACCCAGGCTAGAGCTGAGGCATATCCCATTTCATAGGCACGAAATGCGCTGAAATAGATGTGTGTAGCGTAGAAATACATTGAGTGTGAATAATCGTTGACTTGCCCAGAGGCGACATATGCCTGGGTGAAGTATTGGAAGCTACCAATAACACCAGTAACTGTTGAGAAAAAGATGACTGGTGTCATTAGGGGGAGTGTGATGTATCTAAATGATTGCCAGCCGGTTGCTCCCTCTAAAGATGCTGCTTCATATAGGGAAGTAGGAACATCTAAAAGACCAGCAAGGAAAATAATCATGGTGTCACCAATGCCCCAAAGGCCTAGCAAAATCAGACCCCACTTGGACCACTTAGGATCTAGAAACCAGAATGGTGGTTCTTTGATACCAATAGCTTCGAGCATGCGGTTAATTGGTCCGTATGCTGGATTGAAGATATATGTAAAGGCCATCGTTGCAGCAACAGCTGGCACCATTGAAGGTAAAAAGAAGATCGTTCTATAGAAACTACTTCCACGCTTTGGTTTGGTGAGAGCCCATGCGGTAAACATCGCAAAAGCAATACGAAGCGGGATACTAATTACAGAAATCCATACCGTATTTTTTAACGCCTGCCAGAAATCAGAGTCTTCAAAAAACATACGATGAAAGTTTTCTAGACCAATCCATTCAGGAGATTCAAGTAAATTGAACTTGGTAAAAGATTGATAGAAACTTGACACCATTGGATATGCGGTAAAAAAGATAATTCCGAAAAGCCAAGGTGACATGCATAAGAAAATAAAGATCCACGGTGTTTTAAGTTTTTTGCGCGGAAGAGCAAGCGCCCCCTTCTTAGTGAAGTGGGCGCTTGCTTTTACCCTCGCTTGTGACATGGAGTCTTTGTTTAGCTATTTCTCGAGATGATCTGATTAACCTTGTCAGCTAACTCAGATAGCGCACTCTTGATATTTGCAGTGTCTCCTGCCTGCCAAGAAGCCATTACGTTCTGGAGCATTGATTCTTCTAGGTGCTCTCCAGTGTTCTTAACGACGTGATAAGCAGATTTTGGATTATTCATAACATCATAAATTGGCTGATACCACGTTGGCTGATTAGCCGGACGTGCAGCTTTAGCTATCAATGATGATGGTGAGCCATTTGCAGCATCCCAAGCAGCAGCCATCTTTGTATCGGTTGCAAGTGCCTTCATAACAATCCATGCATCCTTTACATTCTTTGAGCCCTTTGAGATACCCATTTGGCCTTGTCCAACAACGCCTGAGCCATAAGCCGCCAAGTTATCTGGTGATACAGGGAATCCTGCGATACCAAAGTTGACCTTTGATGTGCACTTCTCTGCAAGCGTCCAGTCATCTCCTGTGCAGAACATGGATGCCATCCAGTTTGCATCCCACTTCATAGCAACTCGACCAGTCATGAAATCGTGGTCAGTGCCCCATTCGTTGCCACGAGCAGCAACAAACTTGGTGAGTAGCTTGGAGCCCTTATCAAAGTTTCCGCCGCCATAAACCTTGGCAATGAAATCTTTTTGCCAGTTAAATGCTTTAGCCCACTTTGCATCAGATGCAAAGGCGGCATTGCGATCGCCGCCATACCACTTTGCTCCAAACATCTGACCTAGCCACATTGAATCCATATCGAATCCGTAGTAACCAGCCCATGGAAGGAACCCAGCGGCCTTGATGCTGCCATCTGAGTTAAATGTTGTTAACTTCTGTGAATAAGCAAGAAGCTCTGTTGTTGTTTTAGGTGGTGCTGTGTATCCAGCCTTTGCAAGAAGATCCTTGTTCCAATAGAAAGCAAAGATCTCTGAATAAAGAGGGAGTGCGCAACGCACGTTATTTGAAATTGATGAGGAAACAGAAGCAGCGTTGAAGGTTGACTTCAAGTCGATCCCGTCTTTACCAGCAATTAGCGTGTTGAGCTTTTGCCATGCGCCAGTTCCGCAGAACCAGCCTAGATTTCCATTTCCATTTGAAACAGAGATATCAGGGCCATTGCCAGCGTTAATTGCTGCAAGGGATTTAGCCATATCGATATTTCCGACTGACTTAACTGTTAATCCTGGGTTGGCAGCTTCAACTCTTTTAATGGCTGCATCCCACATTGTTAGATTCGCGCCTTGATAAGGCGACCAAACTGTCACTGTTCGTGGAGCAGCCTGAGCTGCGCCTGTGGCGGCAACCATGCTGGCCGCAACGAGGGCAGTAGCTGCCAATGATGCGAACAAGCGTTTCTTCATCATATTTTCTCCTGTCACTTACTTGGATAAGTCCACAAAAAGCCCACGCCGTTGTGTTAGGAAACCTACCGCTTTGTGTTAGGTTACCTTACAGATTAATCCGAACCGGTCAAGGGGTTATGCGGGGGATTTATGAGAAAGCGTGTCGCAGCCCTATTAGTTCTAAGCGTGCTGGCAGTTTTCACCATTCTTATTACATTGATCCAAAACGATAAAGGGAGCCTGACTGGCACCCTCATTTACCATCGATACACCGACTATCAATCCTGGGATGCAACGATGTGGACCATAGATCTGGCATCAGGGGAGCAAAAGCAGGTCAATAAAGATTGGCGCACGATGGTTTCACCAATCAATGCCCACTTCTCACCCGATGGGCAGAGCATTACTTTCATGGGATCAGCAGCCGGTTTAGAAGAAAATGATTGGGACGTTTTTACTTCCCAATTCAATGGCGCAGGCTGGAGCGAGCCCATCAACCTGACAGGTCCTAATGGCGCTCGCGATGAGGACCCAAAGTTTTCACCCAATGGTTCACTCATTGTCTATAAGGAAGATGGCGTTTTAGTCACAATGCATGAAGATGGTGGCAATAAAACATATTTAACTAAAGGTAAACCAGAGTCATCCATGCCATATTTTGCAGCCAATGGGAAAGACATCCTCTTTGAGCGCCAAGGTGATATTTACTTACTGAGCAAAGGCAAAGAGATCAAGATGTATGCCGGTGATGGTGAATCTTCGTACTACCCGATAGGCCTGGACGATAAGTCTTTTCTCTACACCCGAGTTCAGAGCTCAAGACATGATGCAATCATGAAAGGCTTTTATGATGGAGCACCATCATTGAGTTTCTTCTTTAACTCAACAGATTGGGATACTTCAGATTCATACCCATATCAAGATGGCTCACGATTTATCTTTTATGTGACTGGTGATTATTTGATACCTCATGGGGGTTATAACTTGGCATTAGCTGACCTTAAAACTCACACCCGCTGGGATATTGACCAATGGTTTAAAGGCAAACGCACTCAGGACATAAATACTGAGTTTGCAGAGTTGGGGCCTGCATGGACCTCGGCTCTTTATGCCCACCCCTAACCCTTTCCTTACGCATGAATCTTGGGAAAATCGGGCATATCGCCTAGAGTAAGCACACCCTCGAAGCCTTTATGGCTTCATTCCAATGCCCTGACTTTCGTCTTGGCAGTTAATTAAAGGATGGTTTACATGAAGGTTCTATCTCTAGGAAAGCGCAGCGTTGCAGTTCTTGCTGCTCTAGTCCTTGCAGTTGGTGGCACTGTTGTTTCAGCTCAGGCTGCAGCAGCTCCTGCGTTCATCGATTGCCAGTTATTTGCAGCAGGCGAGCCTGATCACATCGATCCAGCTCTAACATCAACTCTTGTTGGTGCCAACGTTGCAACAATGTTATTCGATGGTCTTACAGATACAGATGCAAACGGAGCCCTATACGGTGAAGTTGCTTCAAAGTGGAAGACCACTGACGGCTCAAAGACTTGGGTCTTCACACTTAAGAAGGGTCTGAAGTTCTCTAACGGAGAAGCAGTTCTTCCTTCATCATTCGTCAACGGCTGGAAGCGCTCAATGGATTCCAAGTTGGCTTCAGAAGTTGCATACCACGGTGACTTTATTCTTGGCATGAATGCATACTCAACAGGCAAGGGTGCTTTCCCTTCAGCTTCAGTAGTTGCAGATGACAAGGCAATGACACTCACAACCAAGATGGAAAACCCAACTTCAGACTGGCCATCAATTGTTGGTCACTCAGTGTTCTCACCAATTCCTACAACAATGGTTGGTGCATCTGACAAGGTTGAAGAAGATGGAACAAAGCTAGTTGGAAACGGTCCATTCATGTTGGCTTCAGCAATTACAAAGCGCGCAGGTGGCGAAGTTGTTCTTGTTCCGAACCCTAACTTTGGTGGAAAGACAGCAACACTTTCAAAGTTAACTGCAAAGATTTTCTCTGACACAAATGCTGCATACAATGCATTTGCTTCAGGTCAGTGTGATGCAGGTCCAATCCCAGCAGGTCGTTACACAGAACTTCTCACAAAGTGGGGAACTAAGGGTGTTAAGTCAACTCTTGGAACTGACTACTGGGGATTCAACTGGGAAGATCCAATCGTTGGCGGAACAAAGAACAAGTATCTTCGTTCAGCAATCTCAAAGGCGATCGATCGCCAGCAGATCTCAGACGTTATTTACCAGGGTGTTCGTAAGCCTGCTACAGGCCTACTTCCACCAGGACTTCCTGGCTACAAGTCAGGTCAAGGCCTTACAAACTCTCGCGATCTAGCTGGAGCAAAGGCTGATTACAAGCGCTGGTTAGATTCAGGCAACACAACTCCACCCGCAATTCGTCTTTCATACAACGACGGTGCTGGTTGGGACAAGGTTGCTTCAATCATTATCGCTAACCTCAAGGAT
This sequence comes from Actinomycetota bacterium, assembly GCA_039799185.1. GTDB lineage: Bacteria > Actinomycetota > Actinomycetes > Nanopelagicales > Nanopelagicaceae > Planktophila. The sequence goes on from JBDLTD010000003.1 coordinate 23,231, forward strand.
GTTGGAATTCCAGCAAAGCTTGATCCATTCGCAGCTGACGGAACATACTTCTCAAAGATGCGTTCAGGTAAGGGACAGATGATTCGTGCTGGTTGGTTCGCTGACTATGCAATCGCTGACAACTTCCTATATCCATTGCTTCACTCAGCTTCTATCGGTGGAGACAATCTAGAGCGTTACAACAGCAAGACATTTGACGGGTTGATTAACTCAGCTCGCTCATCAACTAACAAGTCATTTGCCGAGAGCCAGTACCGTCGTGCTGAGGTACAAGCTCTACGCAGCGATGTTGTTATTACACAGACCGTTAACCGTGGAATTGCAACAGTGCTTGCACCAAGCATTACTACATTCCCAATCACTCCACTTGGAATGATTGTTTTCGATCAGGTTGTAAAGAACTAATTAAAAAGTAGTTCCTCGTCGTGAGGGGTCCTCGAAAGGGGGCCCCTCACTTCGATTTACGCCCTGGAAATAAATCCACTAGGATTGCGAGAAATGTTCACATACACAATTAAACGATTGCTGCAGAGCCTTATTGTTGTCTGGGCCGCTGTGACGTTGATGTTTGCACTTTTCTTCATTATTCCTGGAGATCCAATCTCACTCAAGAGCGGTGAAAAAGCTCTTCCACAAGAGATTCTCGATAACATTGAAAGAAAATATGGCTTAGATAAGCCGACTTACGTTCAGTATTTCCGTTTCTGGGGAAATCTTTTTAGAGGCGATCTTGGCTATTCTTATAAGAACGATAAATCTGTAAACACAATTTTGCATGATGGCCTTTCTACTAGCGCCAGACTCCTATTTTGGGGAGCATTACTCCAACTCATCATCGCCCTAACTGTTGGACTAACGAGTGCTATTAAGCGTGGATCTCTCGGAGATCGCATTGGAACCGTATTTTCTGTTGGTATTCAAGGTATTCCAGTATTCGTATCAGGTCTTTTAGCTCAGTATCTCTTTGGAGTTCTACCGTTCCAATTGCATTGGGATTGGCTCAACTTCTTTAAACCCTGGCCAACAACCTGGCATGCCGGCATTATTCCGGGGGACAGCTGGAAAGGCGTAGTACTTCCAGCATTAGTTGTTGCAGTAGTTGATGCAGCCTTTATTGCGCGTATGTTGCGCTCATCATTGCTTGAAGTTTTGCGCGCTGATTACATTCGCACCGCATTTGCTAAGGGGTTATCTGCAAGGCGTGTGTGGTTCCACCACGCACTTCGTAACGCCCTAATCCCAGTTGTTACAGTCTATGGAACCTCACTGATTGCAATCTTTGGTGTTGCTGTTCAGACTGAAAAAGTCTTCTCACTTCCAGGTATGGGATCAACTATTGCTGATTCAGCCCTTTCTCAAGATGCACCAGTTGTGTTAGGTCTAGCTATCGTGGTTATCTCTTTTGGCGCTGTGGTGAACTTAATTGTTGATTTAAGTTATGCCCTCATTGATCCACGTATCAAGGTCGATTCTAAGGCGGTGCATTGATGTCTGAAATCGAGCAGATTCCACAATCACTTTCCTATTGGCAAGATGTGCGCAAGCGCTTCTTTGGTAACAAGATTTCTATTGTCGGCTTAGTAATGTTGGTGTTCCTCATTATTGCTGGAATTGTTGGACCATTTATAAGTGGTTGGAAATATGATGATCTAGGTCCAGATATTTTGGTTGGCCCAGGATCAAATGGCCACTGGCTTGGAACTGATGATTTAGGTCGAGACATCTTTACTCGCGTTACTTTTGGTATTCGTCTTTCACTAACTGTTGCCATTGTTGTTACGGCAATCTCTGTATTCGTTGGTGTGACACTGGGTGGTATTGCCGGTTACTTCGGTGGCTGGATTGACACAATCATTAGCCGCTTTATTGATACCTGGCAGGTAATCCCATTCGTGCTTATCGGCTTTGCAATTATCACTGTATTTGGCTCTTCATTCTGGGTCATTGTGGCAGCGTTGGTATTTACAGGTTGGTACTCAACTACGCGTTTGTTCCGCGCCTCTGTTATGCAAGTAAAGTCTTTAGATTATGTTGAAGCGGCTCGTGCAACTGGAGCTAGTACAAAGCGCATCATTTTGCGCCACATCGGCCCAAATGCCATTCCACCCATCATTGTTGTTCTGGCATTTTCTGTTGCAGGAGCAATTTTATCTGAGTCTGTTTATGCCTTCTTGGGTGTGGGCTTCCGTGAGCCAACCCCATCACTGGGTGTAATGATTTCAAGCTCACGTAACTACTTAACAGATAAGCCATTTGTGTTCTTTATTCCAGGCTCAGTCTTGGTTGTACTTACTCTTTCAATTGTTCTCATCGGTGATGGTTTGCGCGATGCCCTTGATCCTAAGTTACGAGGAGTCAAGTGAGTCAGCCACTTCTTCATATCGATAATCTTCACGTTCACTTCAATACCTCAGATGGTGTTGTGCAGGCGATTAACGGTGCATCACTGACTCTTAATCCAGGTGAAATTGTTGGCCTCGTCGGTGAATCAGGTTCAGGTAAATCTGTAACAGCTATGAGTATTTTGGGATTAGTTCCAAAGCCACCAGCTGTTTATCCAGAGGGTCGTATTTTGTGGAAGGGCATTGATCTTCTAACAACACCTGATCGTGAACTGCGCGAAAT
>JBDLTD010000004.1:0-24058 GCA_039799185.1 Actinomycetota bacterium
GCACCAACCAATGTGCCCAAAGCAATAAATATTCCTTGAAAAATTCTTTTGATTAATAGAGTAACTAAAGTTTTAGTTTTGATTCTGCCAAGGGCTATTCCTATTGGCCCACAAGTAATTGCAAGTATGAAAAGTGCCGCGACAATAATTGCCAGACCTTCCATTTAGAGCCCCTGCCAATCCTCACGTGTCGCTGCATACAGCGCCATATCTATCTGCGTTCCATCTTCTTTACGAGATTTCTTTCGCATGATGCCTTCTAGGGTATACCCAGATTTCTCCAATAGTCTACGAGAAGCGATGTTTTCAACATTTACAACAGCTTCAATACGCTCAAAGCCAATGCTCTCAAAACCAAATTGAGTCAGTAACCTTGTTGCAATAGCACCAATACCTTTACCCCGCATCGGTGCACAAAGCCAATAACCTATTTCACCAACATGCTCGCGCAAATCCATGCTGTGAAAAGAAAAAGCTCCAGCGAATTTGGCATCTTCGCCATTGCCGTATTCAAGTGCTAACTGGAGCTCAGTTTGGTTTGCAAAAGCGTTAGGCGATCTTTCGCGAACATAAAACTCAGCATTGGCCATTGAGTAGTTAGAAGGAATGCGCGTAAAGATGGGGATGAGAGGATCTTGGGCGCCTTCAAATAGTGCAGGAATGTCAGATTCTTGAGGTGCTCGCAAAGTAATAAGACCGTGTGAAAGCGTCGGAACTTCTGTGGGCCACCAAATCATTTGTGAAGTATGACAGGTGGGGCTTATCAATCAACCCTGCTGTAGATCCTTTGGCGCTCCGTGCACATCCAAAACATCGGCTGGCTTTGAATCTGCGCCTAATTTTGTTCCTGCGCCACTTCGGTTCAAAGGCTTTTTTGCATCTTCTTTGTAGTTAGCTGGAATTGAACCGAGTAGACCATTTTGAAAATCTTCAAATGCCTGTAGAACTTCGCGTTTTGTATTCATCACAAATGGGCCCATCCAGGCAACAGGTTCTTTAATTGGGGCTCCACCTAAGATGAATAGCTCCATTTCCGGAGAGCGAGATTCCTGATTATTAGCTGCACGAACAACAATTGAGTCCCCATCGCCGAATACAGTTAATTGACCGGTGTGAACTGGGCGTTCTTCATCGCCAACAAAACCATGTCCAGCCATTGTGTATACAAGTGCGTTGTAATCGCGTCGCCAAGGCAAACGAAGCTCGGCACCAGCTGCAATAGTTGCATGAATCAAAGTAATAGGTGTTTGAGTTGTTCCTGGACCTGCATGTCCATCTACTTCACCTGCGATTACTCGAAGTAGTGATCCACCATCGCTAGAAGAAAGAAGTGCAACATCTTTTGCCCGAACATCTTGGTAAGCAGGAGGTGACCACTTTTTAGCTGCAGGAAGATTTACCCAGAGTTGGAAACCATGAAACAAGCCGCCACTCATTACTAAACTCTCTGGTGGAGTTTCAATGTGAAGGATTCCAGCACCAGCAGTCATCCATTGTGTGTCACCATCAGAAATTCTTCCACCACCACCGTTATTATCTTGGTGGTCGAAAATTCCATCAATAATGTATGTAACTGTTTCAAAACCACGGTGTGGATGCCAAGGAGTTCCCTTTGGCTCACCTGGTGCGTATTCAACTTCACCCATTTGATCTAAGTGAATAAATGGATCAAGTTCAGCTAGATCAACTCCAGCAAATGCACGGCGCACAGGAAAGCCTTCACCTTCAAAACCTTGAGGCGCAGTTGTGATGCTTTTTACTGTGCGAGCACGCGCATTGGGTGCTTCGGCTACGCGTGGCAAAACAGTTATATCGGCAACGTTTACAGCAGGCATCTCAACTCTCCTTTGTTAAAACCAAGGTTAGTTGAACATTCAACCACTAGCAACTTGGAGTTATAGAGCCTTAAGTGCTGATACGACCTTAGTCAGTGAGGCTTTAGCATCACCAAAGAGGAGCATGGTCTTTGGATCATAAAGAAGCTCATTTTCAATTCCGGCAAAGCCAGGACGCATTGAACGCTTTAAGAAGATGATGTTTGCCGCGTGATTTACTTCCAAGATAGGCATTCCATAAATTGGGCAGCCTGGTGAAGTTTGTGCAGCTGGGTTAACAACATCGTTTGCACCAATAACAATTGCCACATCGGTCTGACCAAATGTTGGATTTACTTCGTCCATTTCAGCAAGTTGCTCGTATGGAACATTTGCTTCTGCAAGCAAGACGTTCATGTGTCCAGGCATACGGCCAGCCACAGGGTGAATTCCATATGCAACATCAATTCCCTTAGCAATCATCATGTCTGCAAGTTCACGAACGGTGTGCTGAGCTTGTGCCACAGCTAAACCAAATCCAGGAACAATCACGACGCGACGTGCATAGTTAAGCAAGATTGCAACGTCATCAGGTGAACCTGAACGCACTGGGCGTTCTTCGCCTGTACCAGTTGCTTCTTGTGGCTTTGCAGTAAATGCACCAAAGAGAGTTCCAAATAAAGAACGTCCCATTGCTTCTGCCATTAAGCGGGTCAGGATTGTTCCTGATGCTCCAACCAAAGTTCCTGCAATGATGAGTAGAACTGAATCTAGAACGTAACCACTTGCTGCCACAGTTAAACCGGTAAATGCGTTCAAGAGTGAGATAACAATTGGAACGTCTGCGCCGCCCACTGGGAGTACAAAGAGAACTCCGAATAGTAAGGACAATCCGGCAAGAACAAGAAGCGGTGTGGTTCCAAGAGCTGTAACAACCCAGCCTCCCACGCCAATAACGCTAGCCAAGGTGGCTGCAATGATGAATCGTCCGGCTGGGAAAATTACTGGGCGAGTTGTCATTAACTCTTGGAGTTTTAGGAAAGTAATAATTGAACCGCTAAATGAAACACAGCCGACGATCACAGTAAAGACTGTGAAGACAACTTCAGCAGTAGTTGCTTCTGCGCCTAAGTGCAGATATTCAACGATTGCTACCAAAGCAGCGGCGCCACCACCCACACCATTAAATAAAGCAACAAGCTGTGGCATCTGAGTCATTTGAACTTTACGTGCAGCTGGAACACCTACTGTCAGACCAACCAGCATCGCACCGAGAATCCAACCTAAATTATTAAGTGGCAAAGATGAACCTGGATTGGCATAAAAGAAGACAACAAGGGTTGCCAATGTGGCACCAAAAGCACCGATTAAGTTTCCGCGACGTGCAGTCTTTGGGTGAGATAAACCTTTAAGTGCCAGGATAAATGCCACACCGGCAGCTAAACCTATGAGGTCATACAGCGTGCGGCTCATTTTTTGTTTCCTTTGAACATTTCAAGCATTCGATCGGTAACAACGAATCCGCCCACCATATTGATAGTTGCTAAAACAATAGCCGCTACGGATAGACCTAGTTCAAGGTTGGTTGAACTGTGATCGGCAACAATAATCGCACCCACCAAGATAACTCCGTGAATAGCGTTAGCACCTGACATTAGAGGTGTATGAAGAGTGGAAGAGACTTTAGATACAACTTCAAAACCTACGAAGACTGCCAATACAAAGATTGAAACAATTGCCATCGGTTCCATTTACTTGTCTCCTCTTCGTGATCCACCGTGTGTTAGCGCAGAGCCATTAATAATTTCATCCTCAAAATTGAGGTTAAATGCAACGGCTTCACCCTCTTTTGCAGCTGTTGTCATGAGAGTCAAAAGATTAACTACGTTGCGTGAATACAGGAATGAAGCGTGGAATGGGAGCTGGCTAGGAACATCTTTACCGCCCCAAATCTTCACGCCACCTGAAGTGATAACAATCTCTCCAGGTTTAGATCCTTCAACGTTTCCACCAGTCTCAGCTGCTAAGTCAACAATGACTGTGCCTGGTCCCATTGAATCAACCATTGCTTGAGTCATTAAGCGTGGTGCTTGGCGACCAGGAACTGCAGCAGTTGTAATAACAATGTGTGATTTAGCGATGTAAGGAGTTAACAGGTCACGTTGCTTAGCTGCGCGATCTTCAGTCATCTCGCGTGCATAACCGCCTGCGCCTTCTAATGATTCAAGTTCTAACTCAATAAAAGTTGCACCCATTGATCGAACTTCATCTGCAGATGCTGGGCGAACATCGTAAGCAGAAACAACTGCGCCAAGACGTCGAGCAGTTGCAATTGCCTGCAAACCAGCAACGCCCGCACCAAGTACAAGTACCTGAGCTGGTGTAACCGTTCCTGCAGCTGTCATAAGCATTGGGAAAAATCTTGGTGATAACTCTGCGCCAACAAGAACTGCGCGATATCCAGCACATAGTGCTTGAGAAGTAAGTGCATCCATTGATTGCGCGCGTGAAATACGAGGAACTAGTTCAAGTGAAAATGCTGTAACTCCTGCAGATGCTGCAGCATCGATTGAATCAACTGCAGTAACAGGAGAAAGGAATGAAATAGTGATTGCACCCTTTTTTAACTTACTCATCTGAGCTGGTGTCAAGGGTTGAACAGATAGAACTGCATCAGCACTGCTGAGCACTTCACCATCAGAGATCGACGCACCGGCAGCCTTATATTCAGCATCTACAGCCTGAGAATGGGTTCCAGCTCCGGATTCAATGACAACATCAAAACCAAGTCGAGTTAATTTATTGATGATGTCGGGGACAAGCGCCACGCGCTTCTCTCCATCTTTAATTTCTTTCGGGACGACTACACGCATGGGCAGAATGCTAGTGCTAGTTGCCTTTCAAGTCACCCTTTGTGAGGTGGAAAAGTAGCGATTGAATCGTTGTGCGGCGATGATATGCCTCACGCCAAATCACAGAACGTGGGCCATCAATCACAGATGCCTCAACCTCTTCACCTCGGTGAGCAGGTAAACAATGCATGAATATTGAGTCTTTATTTGTGAGCGAAAATAAATTCTCTGTTACGGAAAAGGGTGAGAGTGCTAGCACCTTCTCATCGCGTTCACTTTCAGAATCTCCCATGGACATCCACACATCGGTATATAAAACCGATGCATCTTTCGATGCAGCTTCTGGATCATGACTTACTTCAACTTTTCCACCACTCTTTGCTGCGATATTTTTTGCAATCTCAACAACCTTTTGATTAGGTGCCCACTTACCACTTGGTGTGGCAGCGACAACATGCGCACCCATGATTGCACCCATGATCAACCACGCATGTGACATGTTGTTTCCATCACCAAGATAAACAAATTTGCGACCTGAGATATCTTTTCCAAAGTTTTCTCTAATTGTTAACCAATCGGCAAGTAATTGGGTTGGATGATCATCATCAGTCAAGGCATTAATAACTGGAATTGATGCATGTGCACCTAACTCCTCAACATCTGCCTGAGCAAATGTGCGAATGATGAGCGCGCTGCAGTAACCGCTAATTATTTTTGCTGTATCTGCGATTGTTTCTCCACGGCCCAATTGCAATTCATCACCACGAATAAAGATTGGAGTGCCACCCAAATGGGCAACAGCAGTCTCAGAGGAAAGGCGAGTACGGGTTGAAGGCTTAGTCATATAGATAGCAACGCTCTTGTTTGCTAAAGCGCTCTTAGAACGAAGCGGATCTTCGGCAAATGCCGCAGCGGTTTCCAGCAAAAGCTCAACATCATCGCGGCTGAGATCTTGTGTGCGCAGTAAGTCCTTCATTTGTGAATTCTACTAGGTAGTTTTGCCATCGCCAAAGGTATTCTTATCCACCTCATGGGCCTCTTTGGAAAGCGTGGAATTGAGACGGAATCTGATACCGATCTCTTAACTAGACCCGACCTTGAAGAAGATGACGGTGGTCATGATCGATTTTCGCACTATGTGAAGAAGGAAAAAATCACAGAATCTGCCGTGACTGGAAAAGCGGTCAGAGCCCTTTGTGGCAAGAAATGGATTCCCTCTCGTGATCCTGAAAAGTATCCAATCTGCCCAACGTGCAAAGAGATTTATGCAGGGTTAAAACCTGAACCAGAAGACAAGTAATGATGAGGCGTAGTACTTACATAGCTCTTGCTTTAATCATGATTAGTTCATTAGCTCCACATGCAATCGCAGCTGATAATCAACCTCGCAAAATAGTTTCTGGATGGATTCCGTATTACTCTGTAAAAACAGTTATACCATTTATAAAAAAACTACAAACACTTCCAACTCCGGCTGCAAATTCACCTGTCACCTGTGAAACAAATGAGTATTCACCTGAAGACATAGCGCTTCTCAATTCTTCATATTTGTATACAAATAAAGATTTAATGAAAGAAGTGATGCCTTTTTGGTACACCTTAAAAAGCCCAAGTGTAATCAGGGATGACTATTCAACAGCCAATCCATCTTGGCCCATAGCCGACACAATTTGTTTGATGCGCAAAAGTGGTTTGAAATTAATTCCAACTATTACTGATGGAACAGATAAATTGGTCTTATCTGGCTATTTAGCTAAGCCTGAAATTCGCACAACCATTGTTAAATCAATCGTGGATTTAGTAAACAAGTATTCATTTGACGGAATTGACTTAGATTTTGAAGGTTTCGCTTTTGTTGATGGAAATACAACATGGCCTAAAACAGCGCCTAACTGGGTTCTATTTGTAAAAGAACTCAGTATTGCGTTGCACGCGCAACAGAAGATACTTTCGATTTCCGCTCCGTATGCTTTTAATCCAGCTGAGAAGCAAAAGGGCTACTACGTTTATTCATGGGCAGAGATTGCATCAAGTATTGATCGTTTACGAATTATGACCTATGACTATTCAGTAGCTAAGCCTGGCCCTATTGGTCCAATCAGCTGGACTGAAAAAACACTTCAATATGCAATTTCCATTATGCCGGCATCGAAAGTTTTTATTGGTCTTCCTGGTTATGGTCGAGATTGGATAACTGGCATTACTGGAACATGCCCTGATACAGCTCCACCAGGATTAAAGGCTGGAGCAAAAGCTGCAACATTTAGAATGAATTATGCAGCTGCTAAAGCAACGATTGATCAAGTGGTTCCAACTTTTGATGTGAAAAGTAGTGAGGCTACATATTCCTACCAACAGACATTTAACGGATTAACGGCCAAAGGCGCAGCAACTACCTGCACTGTGAACCGCACTGTTTGGTATCAAAACGATCGTAGTTATCTAGAACGCATGAACCTTGTAGCTAAATACCGATTAGGTGGCGCTGCACTTTGGACTCTTGGAATGGAAGACGTGGCAGCTACTACAGCTATGCGAAATGTTGCTCTAGCGATTGCCCCGGACACTGTATTAAGTACGCTGGCTATTGACCAAGTAAATAGCAAAGGTGCTTTCTATGGGGGAGTGTTCACTTTGCGCGGTGCGCTTACTCTTAAAGATAAATCACCTGTTGCAGGAATTCCGGTAAAAATTGAAATCAAGCGAGTGAATGAAAATTCATGGACTCCAATCGTCGAACTCACTAGCGCGCTGGATGGAACAGTAAGTATTCCTGTAACGATTGGGGCTAGTGCATCCTTTAGATTTACCACTCAAGGCACATGGGAGCGTGCAGAGTCAGTGAGTAATGAAGGAAAAGTTGTGCTTCTCTCTCGCATAGTTCTAGATCGTCCAATGACGGTGAAGTCAGGTAAGGATTTAACTGTTAAGGGAACATTATTGCCAGTTTTGGCGGGACAAGTAGTTGTACTTCAGAAATATATTTCAGGTAAGTGGCAAAATATAGGTACCGCCACAACCACTGGAACAAATGGTGAATTTCTAATTAGCATTATTGAGGTTAAGAGGGGAGTTACGAAAATGCGAGTCCAGATCAGCACCAAGGATGAACAGGTTCAAACTCCAGAATTTAGTGTGGTGGTCCGCTAACCATGGTTAAAGTTGATGACAAAATTGAAGAAGCTATTAAGGAGATATTTAGTAGCGAGAAACCCTGGATAACAATTGTTTGGGACGATCCAGTTAATTTGATGACGTATGTGACTTATGTGTTAATGGAACTCTTTGGATATTCTCGCGAAAAAGCTCATGAGCTTATGATGAAAGTTCACACTGAGGGTAAAGCAGTTGTTTCAACGGGTAGTCGTGAAGAAATGGAACATGATGTAGCCCGATTACATGAGTTTGGGTTGTGGGCAACATTGCAACGAGGTGATCAAGCCATATGACAGAAAACGATTCAGATGAACAACATGGGTTTCATCGCCATGGAGATAATGCTTTTGTGGCCGAGTTTTCTGAATCTGAGCGTGAAGTTCTTATCAATCTAGTGGAACAAATTATTGAACTCTTAGGTGAGCGCACAGATAACCATGTGGATGATCCCTTAGCTGCAATGGTGGGAATAACAACGCATGACTCTCCGCCAGAAGATGAAGTATTACTTCGACTTTTGCCTAACGCATATGCAGATCAAGTAGATGCTGCTGAGTTTCGTAGATATACCGAATCTACATTAAGAGCAAAAAAGTATGCGCACTCAATGTCTATGCGAATTACATTAAAGAGTGCCATCGATGGAATTATTGAAGTGGATCATGATGGTGCTAACGATTGGTTAGGCGCTATGAACGATATTCGTTTGGCACTTGGGGTTCGGTTAAAAGTTGAACAAAATAGTCATGAAGAGTTAGAACTCTTGGCTCCAGATGATCCAATGCGCGGGGTCTATGCTGTTTATAGTTGGTTAGGTTGGCTGCAAGAATCCTTAATTGTTGCGCTTATGGATGAAGCTATTTAGTTTTCACATCACGCTCAGGGTAGGCTTGGCCTGTGAGTAATGCACCCATTGGAATCTTCGATTCAGGAGTAGGTGGGCTTACCGTTGGCAGAGCAATTCTGGATCAACTTCCTAATGAATCAACAATCTATATTGGCGATACTGCGCGAGGTCCTTATGGTCCGCGGCCATTAGCTGAAGTGCGTGAGTTTGCATTAGAAACTTTAGATTTCTTAGTAGAGCAAGGTGTTAAAGCGCTAGTTATTGCTTGCAACACTGCAAGTGCTGCAATGCTTCGTGATGCTCGTGAGCGATACAAGGTGCCAGTTATTGAAGTGATTCAACCTGCAGTTAGACGTGCAGTTGCTGCAACTAGAACTGGAAATATCGGAGTAATTGGAACTCGAGCAACTGTTGACTCCAAAGCCTACTTAGATGCATTTGCTGCAGCGCCTCAATTAAAAATCACATCAATTGCTTGCCCACTCTTTGTTGAATTTGTTGAACGCGGAGAAACTTCAGGAGCTGAAATTACTAAAATTGCTCGAGATTACTTAGCTCCAGTTATGGAAGCAAAGGTAGATACTTTAGTTTTGGGATGCACTCACTATCCGCTGTTAACGGGAGTTATCTCTTATGTTATGGGCGAAGGTGTGACGCTTGTTTCAAGTGCTGAAGAAACTGCAAAAGATCTCTATCGCACATTAGTTGAGAACAATCTACTTCGTGATGCACGAGGTGGTTCTCCTACACACAAATTCTTAGCAACTGGCGATGCCAAAGCCTTCGAAAGCTTAGCTCGACGTTTTCTAGGTCCAGAAGTAACCCGCGTCGAACACCAAGATCTATAAAACATAGGAGTAGCACATGGCACGCAATGACGGACGAGAAGTTAATGACCTGCGAGAAATTAAGTTCACGCGTGGATGGCTTGACCATGCCGAGGGATCTGTTCTAGTTGAGTTCGGCAAGACTCGTGTTCTATGTGTTGCATCATTTTCTCCAGGAGTTCCTCGTTGGCTAAAAGATTCTGGGAATGGATGGGTTACTTCTGAATATGCGATGTTGCCACGTGCTACCCACACACGCTCTGATCGTGAGAGTGTTAAAGGCAAGCTAGGTGGTCGTACGCAAGAGATTTCACGTCTAGTAGGTCGCTCACTACGTGCAATTGTGAATATGAAAGAACTTGGCGAAAACACCATTGTTATCGACTGTGATGTTTTACAAGCAGATGGTGGCACTCGCACTGCAGCAATTACGGGTGCCTACGTTGCACTTGCAGATGCTATTTCCTGGGCTAAGGCACAGGGCCATATCAAGGCAACAGCTAATCCTTTGAGTGATTCAGTTGCAGCAGTAAGTGTTGGAATTATTGATGGCGTGCCAATGTTAGATCTTTGTTATGAAGAAGATGTGCGCGCTGGAACAGACATGAATGTTGTTGTTGCAGGGGATGGTCGATTCATAGAGGTGCAAGGAACTGCAGAAGGCGCCCCATTTGATCGTGCATTACTTGATCAACTTCTAGATTTAGCGCTTGAAGGTTGTGCAACATTGAGCAAACTACAAAAAGAAGTTCTCGCAAAATAGTGCAACAAAAATTGGTTCTTGCCACGCGCAACAAAGGAAAGTTAGTTGAGTTCCGCAGAATTCTAGATGCACTAGCACCAGGTGAAATCAATTTGGTAGGTGTTGATGAATTTGCAGATTTAGTTGATGTTGAAGAGACCGGATCTACTTTTGAAGAAAATGCTTTACTAAAAGCTAGATACACAGCAAGTGCAACAGGATTGCCAGCAATTTCAGATGATTCAGGCTTATGTGTTGATTTCCTCAATGGAGATCCGGGAATCTACTCAGCTAGATGGGCTGGAATTCATGGGAATGATCAAGCCAACCTAGAGAAGCTTCTACTCGAATTAAAAGATGTTGGCGATGACAAACGCACGGCACATTTCACTTGCGTTGCAGCGTTGGCAATGCCCGATGGTCGCAGCCATGTTGAGGAGGGTCTTTTCCACGGCCAGATCTTGCATGCAGCAATTGGCCAGGAAGGCTTTGGGTATGACCCTATTTTCCAACCCCTAGGGATGAGTATTTCAAGCGCACAAATGAGCCCGCAAGAAAAGGATGCCGTGAGTCATCGCGGAAAAGCTTTGCGCCTAATTGCGCCTCATGTCATACAAATGCTGCGGGGCCTGGGGTAGCCTTGTCCTATAGACGCGCGTTTTTGACGTGCGCACCACTATCCAAGGAGTACTCGTGGCCGTAAAGAAGAAGAGCGCAGCAAAGAAGAAGGTTGCTAAAAAGGCACCTGCTAGAAAAGCTGTTGCAAAGAAGTCAGCTGCAAAGAAATCTGTAGCTAAGAAGAAGACAACCGCAAAGCGCGCAGTAAAAAAGAGCGTTGCTAAGAAAACTGCGAAGAAAGCACCAGCTAAGAAAGCTGCTGCAAAGAAAGTTGCCAAGAAGAAGAGCGCTGCAAAGCGCCCAGTAAAGAAGAGTGCAAAGAAAGCTGCTGCACCAAGAGTCACTGTGACTTCTTCTCGTCCAGTTGCAGCTGCACCAGTTGCAGCTAAAGCAGTAGCGCCTTCAAAGCCAGCTGCTGCACCTAAACAAGGTGCTTCAGGACGCGTTGTATTTGCTGTAGTAGTGGGAATAGTTTTGTTGGCAATGATTGTTTGGTCTAAGTCAGGTACAGATACTGATGATGGCGCAGCTCCTGCACCTTCAATGTCACAATCTGCTGAAGCATCAGAGTCAGCTTCGCCAGAAGAAACAACTGCTGCTGTTGGAACTATTGAAGCTCCATCAAAGTTTGTTGCACTTAAGAGCGCAGATGGCTTAAATCTTCGCTGGGTAGCACCTATGGCCACAGAAGGTTTGACTGGCTATAACGTTGAGATCCGCGCAAATGGAACTGGTGATTGGACAACAATCGCAACTGTTCCAGCAGATCAGCTAACTCAAGCTGTAACAAAGAGCGGTGATGCTGGATGGACTCAGTTCCGTGTGTCTTCTGTTTACTCAGATGGACAGACAGCACCAGCAACAGTCTTTGGAATTCCAGGTGAGTTCAAGTAAAAAGTAATTAATAAAAGGCCCTCGCTTATTGGCGGGGGTTTTTTATTTCCCTAAAATTAATGATCTATAACGTTGCAGTGATTGCATCGACATATGCACGAACACCAGCTGGCACTAAGTGCACTCCATCGGGGGCAAAGTATTCAGGATGACCAGCTGAGATTGCCGACCAATCAACAACGGTTGCTCCGTATAAAGCGGCGTATTGGGCAATCAGTGCATTGTTTTCATCACGCCAACCCCTGGGCACTGCAGTGTTCACTACGATGATTTTTGGCTGGTTCTTTACTTCTTCAAAAATTGCCAAAACTTGATCTGAAGTTAACTTGTTGTTGTTTCCCATGTTAAAGATAACTGTTGAATTTGCCGCATTAGCTTTGTCAGCTCTCATTACTTCAATGAGTTCAGGTGCCTGCCGGCCAACTCGCGCATTAATAATTGCAATGTGACTACGAGCATCTAGCTCATAGTGAATTCCCAGAATTACCGAATCGCCAGTAACCCATAAACCACCTGCTTGGGTTGCAGTGGGTTCACTTGGTCGAATTGGTTGCTCAAGCTGTTGCTTGATAATTGCCATCTCCTTTTCACTTTGTGAAATGGCATTAGCGCTGATGTATGAGGTACCTAAAATTAAGAGAAGTATTGAAGCGACAACTGTGCTCTTTTGTCGTCGCTGAACATTCTTAGTTCGGTATTTCATTCCTTTAAACCAATATTCAACCAGTCCGCTTCGAACGGGCAGCTCAACTAAACGCAGTGATATGTCAGCCAGAGCAAATACAACCAAGATACGCAAGGCATATAGGGCCCATGTTGATCCCTCAAGATCTACTGCCGGGCGCGTTACTTGAAATACAACCCAGTGCCATAAATAAATCGCATAAGAGCGCTCACCAATCCACACGGCAACCTTGCTACTAAGAATGGGTGCAAAACGTGAGGCTGGATGAACGATGCTAGTCAGGATTGCGCAACCAAAGAGCCCCGCAAGTGGGAAAGCTAATTTATAGAGAGTCGGATCATTTTCATTAACTAAGAGAAAGACTCCAAGTAGTCCCACAAACCCGATAACACCAATTCCATCAATAAAATCTTGCGCTCGTCTATTTACTTGCTCTTGAAGATTTTGAGGGACCCAACTAACAGCAAGTGCAGCTCCTAGAAACAATCCAATACTGTGAGTATCTGTGCCGAAGTAAACATGGCTTACTTGTGAGGCATTTACTGCATCCACTTCAAATGAGACTAGTAGCAATGCAATACCTGAGATCGCCGCAATAAATAAGGCAGCACCAGGGATTTTGGCTTTCCCAAACTGGCGCAGAACGAGGAGCAAAATAAGTGGCCAAATTAAATAGAACTGAGCCTCAACTCCTAGTGACCAGGTGTGCTGCAACAGCGGGGGCCGCGAAATCGTGTCGAAGTAGTCAGTATGTCTAAAAACTAACCACCAGTTCATTCCGCCAAGGAGTGCAAATGGACTGTCGCTAACAAAGCGACGCATAGTTTCTGGTGCCCAAATGCTGATATAAATAATTGTCACAAAGATCATGAACACAAGCGGTGGAAATAATCTACGGATTCGCGCTTTATAAAATGCCCGCAAATCTAATCCACCACTTCGCTGAATTGAATCTAGAAGTAAGCGCGTGATTACATATCCAGAGATTACAAAGAAGAGGTCTACGCCAAGAAAGCCGCCCGGTATCCAAGAAAAACCTAAGTGATAGAGCATTACTGCAATAACTGCTACAGCACGCAAGCCATCAATGGCAGGGATATAACGAATACCGCGGGGAGTAGACATGACTAGTTACTTACGCGGAGCAGGTTTCTTCGCAGCTGCTTTCTTAGCGGTTTTCTTTGCTGGCTTTTTTGCCGCTTTCTTGGGAGCAGCTAAGGCTGGCTTAGTGCGCTGACTTGCAACACGAATTGGGCCAGCATTGATGATGGTGTCATCAGAATTAAGATTTTCAATAACACTGCGCTGCAGATCAGCTAATCGTGTAAATGCACTTTCAAGACGTGAGCGTGATTGGTGAATCGCTGACTCAGCAGCATCAAGTGATTGAGTCTGAATCTTGTATAGACGCTCTGCCTCAGAAATAACACTTGAAAGCCACTGGCGATAGTTAGTAACTTCCCCAGTTGCTTCACTGACAATGCGCTCACCTTCACGGCGTGCTGCAGTTGCTAGAGCAGAAGCTTCACGTCTCTTACTTTCAATAAGTGATTCAGCTTCAACTTCGGCTTCAGCAATCTTGTCTGATGCTTCAGATTCAGCAGCTTGAATATATTTGCGACCACGCGATTCAGCTCCACTTAAAATAGTGCGAGCTTTAGCATCGGCTGCTTCAATCTCTTCTTTTGTTGTGCGATTAGTTTCAGCAATCAAGCGAGTCGCAATAGATTGCGCCTTGCTCTCACGAGCTTGTGCTGACTTAATCATCGACATCGCAGTCTCTGTGGCAAGAATTTCAAACTCTTCTTTACTCAATCCGGTGATGTCACGGCGTGATTTGAGATCAGCTAACTGTGATTCAAGTTCGCGAATGCGGTCGACAGATGAAGGCGCTTGTTCTTCTTCGCCTTTAAATCCGACCCAATTAAGGAAGGAGTTTTTCTCAGCCATCGTGGTACCTCGCAACTCGTTGATAAGAGAGCCTTAGGTTAGAGCAAGGCCTTACTTACTGTAAATCGCCACCGAAATCGCTACATACTGCGAAATCCAGGCTGCCAGCACGAATATATGGAAGAGCTCATGGAAGCCAAAGTACTTCGCATCGCGCCCTGGACGCTTGAGGGCGTAGAAGATTGCACCGATTGAGTAAAACAGGCCGCCTATGAGAATTGGAAGTAGCACCCATAAACCACCCTCTCGATAGAGCGCCGGCGTATAAATAATGGCCACCCACCCGAGCAGTAAATAATTTGCTACATATAACCAGCGCGGTGCATTGAGCCAAAAAACGCGCAAGCCCACACCAATTGCTGCGCCAATCCAAACGACTAGCAGCAAAATATTTCTGCTTCGACCTTCAAGTAGGGCAACTGCAAATGGCGTATAGGAACCGGCAATGAGCAAATTGATATTTGCGTGGTCCCAGCGTCGCCAAATTTTCTTCTTTGCTGGTGTCCAGGGAACTCGGTGATAAACAGCCGAGACACTAAACAACATAATGGCAGTGATGGAATAGATAGCAACAGCGAATTTGAGTGATGACTTACTCAGAATGAAAAGCACCAGTGAAGCGATAATGACAGCAGGGGTTGCACCCAGATGAAACCAACCGCGCAATTTAGGTGGAACCACAGGTTGCTGTGTCATGCATAAAGGGTAGTGCTTGTTTCTACCCCCTGTATCGACAAATACTCGCCACGCTGATAAGAATCTCCTATGACATTTAGATCTCCTATATTCGAACTCAGCCACACATACATTGACGATGAAGCAGCCCTGAGCCCAATGGGTTGTACCTATTTGGGTAATGGACTCAACCAAGACAAACTTGATGATTTCTCAATCGCAGGCGCAGCAGTTTCAGCTGACTTAACACGTCAGACTCTTAAGAAACTTCTGGCATTAAAGCCCATTGATGAGATTGATCGAATTGCACAGACTGTTATGCAAGAGCGTCTTGAATCATCCCTTGCTCTCCACGATAGCCAAGAGTCTTTTGTATTGTGGAATGTTCTAACATCGCCTCCTTCAAATGTCCGCTCAATTTTTGAACTCATGCCAAAGAGCACGGATAAAGATTTTGACAACATCGCTAAGCGCTTAGCGGCAGTTGATGGCGCATATAAGTCATGGACTGGTGCAATCATGGAAGTCGCTAAGAGCGGCAAGACAACTGCCCAGCGCCAAGTTCGTGGAGTTATTGAACAACTCAACAACTATGCAAATGGTGGATTTAGCGTGATGTGTAAAAACTTTGATGCTGCGGGCAAATACCCAGCAATTCATGAAAATGCAAAGATGGCTGAAAAGGCAGCAGCTGATACTGCAGAGTTTTTGAAGAATCAATACCTTCCAATTGCAACTCCAGAAGATGCAGTTGGTGCTGATCGTTATGCCGTTTGGGCACGCTACTTCACAGGCGCAAAGCTAGATCTTCGCGCAACCTATGAGTGGGGAATGGCTGATCTAAAAGCTATCAATGAGCGCATGTGGGAGATTGCTGAACAGATTAAGCCTGGCGCAAAGACACTTCGCGAAGTGGCCGATCACCTTGATAAGGATCCAAAGTATGTAATTAAGGGTAAGGAAAATGTAGTTAAGTTTTTGCAAGATTTCACCGATGCTGCAATTGCACGTATGGATGGCGAATACTTTGAAATCGATGATCGCATCAAGATTTGTGAAGCGCGTCTTGCTCCAGAAGGAAGTGCATCTGCGCCTTATTACAATCCACCATCTGAAGACTTGTCACGTCCTGGAACAACCTGGATTCCAATGCTCGGCAAAGATGAAGCCAGCAGTTGGCACTTAGTTTCAACCTGGTATCACGAAGCTGTGCCTGGACATCACTTGCAATGTGCAACTGTTGCAATTGAAAAAGAGCGTTTGTCTCGTTTCCAAATCAATGGTGCTTGGATTAGCGGTTATGGCGAAGGCTGGGCACTCTATGCAGAGCGCTTCATGAATGAGTTAGGCGCCTTTGATGAGCCAGGAATTGAAATGGGTTATCTCTCTGCTCAAGCTTTGCGTGCTGCACGCATTGTTGTAGACATCGGAATGCACCTTGGATATGCAGACTTTGATGGCAAGGTGTGGAACGCCGAGTCATCTCGCAAACTCCTTAATGAGCAAGCTCTTCTAGATGAGGATCATTCACGCAGTGAAACCGATCGTTATTTGGGCTGGCCTGGCCAAGCTATCTCCTACAAGGTAGGAGAGCGGGTTTGGATGAAGGCCCGTGAAGATGCCAAGGCCCGTCTTGGTTCAGCCTTCTCCCTCAAGAAATTCCACACCTATGCCCTCAAAATCGGCCCCATGGGGCTGGACCCATTTGCCGTCGAATTGGCCAGTTGGGATGGGAAATAGGGCTGATTTGAGGCCCTCACAGGCGTAAAAATCTGAAATTTCTGAGAATTTTTTGGAATTTCATCCTGCTTTTTTTGCAGATTTCATTCATAATTATTCTTACCAAGTGCAGTGAGGCGCCTCGAGGTCCTCATTGGCGATTTGGTGCTAGATGCCAAAAGACATCTAGGAAACTTAAACCTCCCGGAGGCATAGCTACATGCTAAAACTCGACAGCAATCAATGGAACCTAGTCTATAACATCTTCTCATTTGGACTAGTTTCAATGCTCGCATGCACGATCTACACGCTTGTTTCACAACAGCGCGTATTAGCTAAGTACCGCAATGCACTAGTGATGTCATCAATGGTTACATTCATTGCTGGTTACCACTACATGCGAATTTTCAACTCATTCAATGAATCATCTGCAGACATGACAGTTAACATCTCAGGTGCTCAAGGTTCATTCAACGAGGCATACCGTTATGTTGACTGGTTGCTCACAGTGCCACTACTTCTAGTTGAAGTAATTGCTGTAC
Organism: Actinomycetota bacterium; assembly: GCA_039799185.1. Lineage (GTDB taxonomy): Bacteria > Actinomycetota > Actinomycetes > Nanopelagicales > Nanopelagicaceae > Planktophila. The sequence continues at coordinate 17,322 of JBDLTD010000004.1, forward strand.
TAGCACTAGCCAAGGAAGTTTCACGTTCCCTAATCATGCGATTGGTCCCAGCTTCAGCTGCGATGATCGCGCTTGGTTATCCAGGTGAAGTTTCAAACGATCAGAACACACAGGTTCTATACGGTGTTCTTTCAACACTTCCTTTCCTATACATCCTTTACGTACTGTTCGTAGAGCTTGGTAAGTCACTTGATCGTCAACCAGCAGGAGTTGCAGAGACCGTTGGTCGCTTGCGTCTTCTATTGATCGCGACATGGGGCGTATACCCAATCTCTTACATCCTAGGTATGGGCGGAGACGCAACTGCAGAGCAGTTCGTTGGCGTTCAAGTTGGATACACAGTTGCTGACGTATTGGCTAAGTGCGTATTCGGTCTTACAATTTTGAAGATCGCACGCATGAAGTCACTTGCTGAAGGCATGAAGGAAGATCACTAATTAAATAGATTGAAGATGGGGTGTCGAGAAATCGACACCCCATTTCTATTTTAAGGAGGAATAAATATGAAAAGTAACCTTATAAATAACTACAGAATGGGCGGATATCTGCTCATTGCAATTGGCCTCATTAACTTGCGATATCAAACTGGCCAAAGCGGCGTAGTAACTCATAGCTTGACCATCATTATTCCTGGTGCACTTTTACTTGCCACTACTTGGATTCCAACCCTTGCAAAGAAATTAGAAAGCAAGGGCGTTCAGGCCGTATGCATGGTTCTTGGGCTCATTCTTATTGTTTATGGAGTAATTAACTAGCTAGGTACTTGTAAAAGCCGTGCAATAGGAGCAGAGTCAATTGCATGAGCGAAAACAGTGAATGGTCATTTGAAACCCAACAAATCCATGCAGGTCAAAGTCCAGATTCAGATACAGGATCACGATCTCTTCCGATTTACCAAACCACTGCCTACCAATTCCGAGATACACAACATGCAGCCAATCTCTTTGGAATCGCCGAAGCTGGAAATGTTTACACCCGAATTAACAACCCAACTCAGGATGCGGTTGAAAAGCGGTTAGCAGTTCTTGAAGGTGGCGTTGCTGCCCTCCTTGTTTCATCTGGCATGGCAGCAACAACTCTTGCAATTATGAATGTTGCTCAAGCTGGAGACCATGTGGTTTCAAGTTCCAATGTTTATGGTGGAACATTCAACCTCTTTAACTACACCCTTCCAAAATTTGGTATTGAAGTTACTTTTGTAAATGACACCGGCAATATGGATGCATGGCGGGCTGCGGTTAAGCCCAACACCAAAGCCTTCTTTGGCGAGGGAATATCAAATCCATTAGGCGCAGTACTAGATCTTGCGGGCATTGCAGCAGTTGCCCATGAGGCCGGTGTGCCATGGATTGTTGATAACACCATTGCAACGCCTTATGTAACCCGCCCATTTGATCATGGCGTCGACATCATCGTGCACTCAGCAACCAAGTTCCTTTCAGGGCATGGAAATGCAATGGTGGGCGCAATTGTTGACTCTGGAAACTTTGATTTTGCGAAGAATCCCAAGAAGTTCCCCGGCTTTAATGAACCTGATCCAAGTTATAACAACATGGTCTATGCAAAGACACTTGGCGTTGGTGGTGATTTTGGTGCAAACCTTGCCTACATCTTTAAAGCTCGCCTACAACTACTGCGCGACTTTGGTTCTTCAGTCTCACCATTTAATGCCTGGTTACTTGCTCAAGGCCTAGAGACTCTCAATCTGCGTATGGATCGACACTTGCTCAATGCACAGGCATTGGCCGAATGGCTAGAAAAGCAGCCTGAAGTTGCGCATGTGAGTTATGCAGGACTTCCAACATCTCCTTGGTATGCAACGGCAAAGAAATATGCGCCCAAAGGAGCAGGTGCTGTCTTTGCATTTGAATTAAAGGGTGGCGCAACTGCGGGCCGTAAATTTGTTGAAGGATTGAAACTATTTAGTCACGTTGCAAACATTGGCGATGTTCGCTCTTTAGTAATTCATCCTGCATCGACAACTCATGCCCAACTCAGTCCAGATGAGCAGTTAAAAGCGGGAATAACTCCTGGAATGGTCCGCTTGAGTATTGGCCTAGAAAATATCGAAGATATTAAAAACGATGTTAAGTTGGGCTTTGCTGCAGTTAAAAATGCTTAATCTATTTTCTAAAAGATAAATCAGCCTTTTTCATCTCTGCTACAAGTACTCTGATTGCATTTGGTCCCATGCCATGAAGTTCCTTGAGGGCTGCAAGAGAAGTTTTGCGCAGATCGCTAACGGTAAATAATCCATCATCGATTAATGCACGACGGGCTGGTGCGGCTAATCCAATTGCTACCCAATCTCCATCTAGCTCTGAGTATTTATCAGTATTTGATTCAGAGGCAGTAGTTACAGAATTACTCTTGGTTTTTTCTGCTCGGCGCTCGGCGGCAGCTTTTTTAGCTTGTGATGCCAACATCTTTGTACGTGCAGGCGATTGTTTGGCCATGAGAAGAGTTTACTTTCTTATCTTTGTAATGCGTATGTGCGGGAGAAGGGACTTGAACCCTCACGTCCGAAGACACAGGTTCCTAAGACCTGCGTGTCTGCCATTTCACCACTCCCGCTAACCCAGATAAAAAACCTTGCGGCTTTCATATGGATAGGGGACAAGATTAGAGGTAAGTTAGGGATGTACCAAAACGAGCGCATAAGAAAGGCTTTTCACGATGTCACTAACACCTACTCCTGCAGATAAGTTCACTTTTGGTCTCTGGACCGTTGGCTGGCAGGCACGTGACCCTTTCGGAGATCCCACTCGAGGTGCGCTAGATCCAGTCCGCACCGTCAATGAGTTGGCTGCTCGCGGTGCCTATGGTGTGACTTTCCATGATGATGACTTGATTCCATTTGGTAGTGATGAAGGTGCACGTCGCACCCACATTGATCGCTTTAAGAAAGCTTTAGCCGATACTGGAATGAAAGTTCCTATGGCGACAACAAATCTTTTCTCACACCCTGTCTTTAAAGATGGCGCATTTACATCAAATGATAAAGATATTCGCCGTTACGCCATTCGCAAGGTGATGAAGAATATTGAACTAGCAGTTGAACTTGGCGCAAAGACTTATGTGTGTTGGGGTGGACGTGAAGGCGCTGAATCTGATGGTGCAAAGGATGGCTATGTTGCACTCGATCGCTTCCGTGAAGCATTCAATACTTTAGGTGAGTTTGTAACCGATAACGGATATGACATTAAATTTGCAATTGAACCAAAACCAAATGAGCCAAGAGGCGATATCTTCTTGCCAACAATTGGTCACGCTCTAGCTTTCATTTACACCTTAGATCGTCCAGAACTTGTTGGCCTTAACCCTGAAGTGGGCCACGAACAAATGGCCGGACTTAACTTCGTTCACGGCATTGCACAAGCTCTATGGCAAAAGAAGTTGTATCACATCGATCTCAATGGCCAGCATGGTCCAAAATTTGATCAAGACTTAGTCTTTGGTCATGGAGATCTAAAGTCAGCATTCTTCTTAGTTGATTTACTAGAGCGCTATAAATACGAGGGACCTAAGCACTTTGATTACAAGCCAGCTCGCACAGAAGATGACAAGGGTGTGTGGGAGTCAGCGACATCAAATATGCGCACTTACTTAGCTCTCAAAGAGCGTGCTGCAGCATTCCGCGCAGATCCTCGCGTTATTGAAGCAATGAAAGCTTCTAATATCCCAGGGTTGAATGAATCAACGTTGGGCTCTGGTGAAACATGGAGAGATCTAGCTAAAGATTCCTTCGATGTTGAGGCTGCAGGTGCACGTGGATATGGCTATGAACTAGTTGATCAACTAGCACTAGAGCACTTGATGGGTGTTAAAGCTTAAATAAAGCTTTAACTAACGGCTGCGCCGCGGCGAGAAATCGCATCAACGCCAGCTGAGATCAACAAGACAAGTCCCGTAACAATGAACTTGATGCCTGCCGCATATCCCAAAAGACCCATGCCGTTATCGATAACGGCAACTACAAGGCCTCCAAGAATTGCATCGCGCATCTTTCCTTTACCGCCAAACAAAGATGTTCCACCGATAACAGCTGCGCCCACAGCGTAGAGAAGTGTTGAGCTTCCACCTGTTGTAGGGGAGACCGAGTTTTGGCGAGAAGCAAAGATCATTCCAGCGATTGCTGCTAGACCAGAACAAATCATGAATGCTGTGATGCGAACTCGCTTGACGTTAATACCTGCACGACGTGCTGCTTCTGCATTTCCGCCCACTGCATAGATGTGGCGTCCAAAGGCTGTGCGGCCAAGAACGAAAGTGCCAATGACAAGTAGTAAGAGAATGACAGGTACAACATAAGGAATTCCCTTAAGGCTTACAAGATCTGGGTTATTGCTTCGCTCTAGATTCAAAGCAAAAACGGCCGCTCCAGTGATGCCAAGTAGACCCACAGTCTTTATTACCCACAGTTTGATGAGTTCAGATTTTAAACCTGCCTTACGACGGGCATAAAGACTGCTCAATCCCATAAGTACGTAAACAACAGAGGCAACTACAAAAAAGACCCAACTAAAAAGTGGAGAAAGATTTGAGTTTTCTACTGCCAAAATAGTTTTATCTTCCACACGGATAGTTCCACCTTCACCTGCAAGCAAGAGAAGAATTCCTTGGAAAGCAAGAAATGCTGCCAAAGTAACAACGAAGGATGGAATTCCAAGGCGTGCAACCAAAGTTCCAAGACCAAAGCCAAGAATGACACCAACGACGATTGAGGCAAGCAGAGCTGCATACCAAGGCACATCGTGATTGGTAATCAAGATAACTAGAACTGCTCCAGTTACACCTGCTGTAAAGCCTGCAGAGAGATCAATTTCTCCGAGTAGTAGAACGAAAACCAACCCCATGGCAATAACAATTACTGCAGCTGCTTGTGTGAGTAAGTTTGCAAAGTTACCTGGCGTTAAGAAAACGCTGGACATTGAGCCAAAAACAATGCAGAGAGCAACTAGACCAAGAACTGCCGGAAGTGAGCCGATGTCGCCTGCTTTAACGCGGGCCCAGTAATCGGCCATAGCGTTTTTAATTGTTGCACCTTCTTGCTCAATAACAACGCTCATTATTTCGCCCCCTTATTTGCTACAGGTGCTTGGACTCCGGCAGATTTTCCTGTCGTGATTAATTCAATAACTTGGCGCGGGATAACTTCATTCTTATCAACCTGCGCAGCCATATTTCCTAAATAAAGGGCGGCGATGTTATCTGCTACTTCAAAGACATCATTGAGGTTGTGGCTGATCAAAACTACAGCCAAACCATTATCGGCAAGGCGACGAACTAAGTTAAGAACTTGTTCAGTCTGTGCAACACCAAGGGCTGCAGTTGGCTCATCCAAAATAACCACTTTGCTATTCCATAGAACCGCACGCGCAATTGCAACTGTCTGGCGCTGTCCGCCTGAGAGTGAAGAAACTGTCTGGCGAATAGATTTAACTGTTCGAACACTCAAGCCATCTAAAGTTTTACGGGCGAGTGCTTCCATAGAAGTTTCATTTAATACTGGGCCGCGCTTTTGTTCGCGTCCTAAAAACATATTGTGAACAATGTCTAAGTTATCGCACAGCGCTAGATCCTGATAAACGATTTCAATTCCAAGAGCGGTCGCATCGCGTGGACCGTGAATATCAACTTTGTTACCTTCAAAGAGAAAATCTCCGGTCTCAGGTGTGTAGATACCGGCGATGCATTTAATGAGCGTGCTCTTACCTGCACCGTTATCTCCGACTAGGGCAGTTACTTTGCCGAGAGCGATATCAAAATTAACATCTTTAAGGACATGTACCGGTCCAAAAGATTTATTGACTCCGCGTAATGAGAGTATCGGTGCGCTCATGGCTCAGACCACTTTCTTTAGGTTGTGCTTACTTGCGGTGAAAATATCCTGTAAAAGAAGTTGCGGCCCAGGGAATGAACCCCGAGCCGCAACCTACTTTATATTGCCTAGCTTTGTCGGATCTTATAGTCCGCTAGCTGTGCAGAGGTCTTCGATGCCCTTACAGACATCTTCCTTCTTCTGGAAGCCATCAGCAATAACGTCCTTGACGTTTGCCTTTGTGATTCCAACTGGTACCAATAGAACTGATGGGACATCAATTGTTCCGTTGTTTACAGAACCTGTTGCTGTTGTTGCATCTTCTCCACGTAGCAATGCGATTGCTAGTGCAGCTGCACCTTCAGCTTCAGCCTTGATGGCCTTGTATACAGTGTTTGACATGTCTCCTGTGAGGACTGCACGCAATCCGTCAACAGTTGCATCTTGTCCAGATACGCAGACCTTGCCGTTTAGCTTGTTCTTCTTAAGAACAGCAATAGCCGCAAGTCCAAGACCTTCGTTAGCTGAAACAACTGCATCAAGCTTTCCGCCAGCCTTTGATAGCTGCTGTTCGAAAATTACTCCACCCTTTGCGTTATCCCAGTCTGGAACAGCCTGGTCATCAACAAGTGTGTATGCCTTTGAATCGATCAATGGACGAAGAACTGAATCGTATCCAGCCTTGAATAGTGTTGCGTTGTTATCTGTTGGTGAACCGTTTAGGTAAACGATACGAGCAGATGTCTTTCCTGCTGCATCTAGACATGCCTTGATGCCTTCACCTTGTAGACGACCAACTGCCTCATTATCAAATGAAACGTAGTATGAAGCTGAACCATTAAGTGTTAGACGGTCGTAGTCGATTGTCTTAACACCCTGTGCTGCAGCCTTGTCCTGAACAGCCTTAGCTGAATCT
>JBDLTD010000005.1:0-23360 GCA_039799185.1 Actinomycetota bacterium
GCGCCAGCCCGGCACCGATGCTGCCAAACAAGTCGCCCTCCACACAGCGGGCATTGGGCATGAGCGTCAATATCCGCTGACGCAACAAGGGCACGCCGCTGGAGGCACCGGTGAAAAACACGGTGTCAATATCCGCAGCCGCCAGCCCGGCATCGGCCACTGGAACTGCTCGCGGCTGCTGCAGGCCACGCTGCCGCTGCTGCACGCGCGGTTGCTCCAGCACCAAGAATCACGACATGACCCTTGATGGCAATCTTGTGGAATTGAAGTGCCTGAGAGAAGCCGATTACATCTGTGGATGTAGCACGCCACACTCCCCCGTCTTTATACAAAGTATTTGCACTATTAATTCTCTTGGCTAATTCATCAACGTGATCGGCGAATGCGATTGCCTCTTCTTTTAGTGGCATAGTTAACGAGAAACCTGTCCAGGATTCATCTCGATCATCCATGAATTTAGCCAAGCCTCCAGCATTAACCTCTATAGCTTCATAACCACCTTGTATGCCTAGTTGTGCGTAAGCAGTGTTATGTAGCAGTGGGCTAAGAGAATGTGAAATTGGTGATCCCAAGACAGCAGCCTTAATCATTTGAATGCTCCTGCCTTTCTGTTTTTCTCATAGAGCGATTTCCATGTAAGAAATTCATCATTAGAGCGAGTGAACCGTGTGTCCCCAGGAGCAACTGTAATAAAGAACAGCCAATCCCCGACGGCCGGTTTTAAGGCTGCGGCTATAGCTTGCGCTCCTGGATTTCCGATTGGTGTTGGTGGGAGACCATAATTTCTATATGTGTTGTATGCAGATTTGATCAGGGTGGAGTTAGTGCTTAAGAAGATTTGCCCACGAACTTTCTTGACGTAGTGAACCGTAGAATCCAACTGCAACGGCATAGAAATAGCTAAGCGATTTCTAATGACCCGTGAAACCTTATCGAAATCCTTCGTATCCCCCTCAGCCTGGACCAGTGAGGCAATAGTCAACAATTGAGCTGGAGAAAACTTTCCTCGTGCAGAGAGAAGTTCTTGTCCCGTAGCTTCATGTGAAAAGCGATCAACCATCGCTTGAACCGCTTCCAAGGCACTCGTTCCGGCTGGGAATGAATACTGGGCTGGAAAGAGTAGACCTTCAGCATTTGAAAATCCCTGTGGCAACACAACTTTTTTGAATGCGGCGTCAACATCTTTTTTAGCAAAACCATACTTGAGAAGTGAATCAATAATTTCACTCTTCCATCCACCCTCGAAAATCTTTATAAGGTTGGGGATTCGAGCAGGATCAAGTAATTGTTCAAGTGCTTGGCGCGCTGAGATCCCTAGATTTAATTCATGTGCTCCTGGGGAAACCTGAGCAGAGCGTGGGTCTGCTACTGCTGCTCGAAAGTATGCAAGAGCGGATTTGGTTACCTTGTTTTCGAAAAGGATTTGTCCCACATCTGATCCAGTAGCGCCAGCTGGAATTTCAATAACAACATCTGCAGAATTGGCTCCGATATTGGCAGTAGGAAAATCTGGTGCAGTTGAGACATTGGACCTAACTGTGTGAATGCAAAGACTAAGAAGTGCGACAAAAGCAAAGCCTGCAATAACACGGATGAAAGGGTTATTAAATGATTTCATCCTTTGTTCTTTTCAATTTCTAGAGCAAAGTTGAGTATCGCTACCGCTGCCGCCTGGTCAATTGAAGTCCGCGCATCCTTGCTGTTAACCCCTGAATCTCGCATATTGCGCGTGGCCGTTACCGTGCTCAATCGCTCATCTATAAGTGTTACTGGACATGAACTCAATTCGCTCAACATTTTTGCAAAGATGGAAGCTTTTGCTGCTGACTCACTCTCTCGTCCATCCATATGTGAAGGCTTACCTACATAGATTTGAATAGGTTCGTACTCAGTGAAAATTTCTGCGATTTGAGATTGAAGCTTGTTATCAGAGGCCTTTAACGTTGTGAGTGGCGTGGCTAATATTGCATCCGGATCACAGACTGCAACACCAATTCTGACATCGCCATAATCAAAAGCGATTCGGCGACCTCTTTGCATGGGGTTATTATCCAACGAGGGCTTGTGAAATTGCGGCTAATGCATCAACTGATTTAGCTGCATCTGTTCCTCCGCCTTGAGCGAAGTCATCTTTACCGCCTCCGCCACCGCCTAATACTGTTGAACCAATCTTTACTAGCGCTCCCGCTTTCACGCCTGCAGCGCGTGCAGCATCACTAGCTGCAACAACTAATACCGGCTTTGAATCATTGACGCTAATCAGTGCAACAACACTGTTTGCAGCCTTCGAGCGCAGTTCTAACGCAATCTTTCGCAAATCTTCTCCAGAGATGCCATCACCCAAAACAGATGTAATGACTGTTGTTCCATTAACAACCTTTGCACTCTTTGCGATCTCTCCCACTTGGGCTAGCGCTTGAGCCGAGCGCAAAACACTGAGCTCCTTTTCGATCTCTTTCATTGAATTGATCAATCCGTTTATGCGTTCTGGAAGCTCTTCAACTCGTGCACCTTTTATAATTTCTGTTAGAGAGTTGAGCAAGATGTGTTCGCGAGCTAAGAACTTATAAGCATCAACGCCCACAAGAGCCTCAACACGACGAACTCCAGCACCAATTGATGACTCACTCAAAAGCTTAACAACGCCTAACTGGCCAGAGCGAGAAACGTGTGTGCCGCCACAAAGCTCACGTGCCCAGTCGCCAACGCTAACAACACGCACTTGATCGCCATACTTTTCGCCAAAGAGAGCCATTGCGCCAAGTTTCTTGGCAGCCTCTTGTGACATCACTTCTGCGCTCACTTCTAAGTTATCTAACAACAATGTGTTCACACGGGACTCAACATCGTTGAGAACGGATGCAGGAACTGCTCCGGTTGCAGGGAAATCGAAACGGAATCTTCCTGGTGAGTTCTCAGAGCCTGCCTGTGTTGCTGTTTCACCCAGGAGTTCGCGGAAAGCTTTATGAACCATGTGTGTTGCAGTGTGGGCACGAGAGATTGCATGTCGGCGTTCAACATCGATAGCTGCTTGTCCCTGAGAACCACTTTCAAGTGAACCGGAGAGAACACGACCACGGTGAACGAAGACGCCAGGTACTGGAGTCTGGACATCGTCAATTTCAACTACAGCACCGTTAGCTAAGGTGATTGTTCCTCCATCTGCTAACTGTCCGCCGCCTTCTGCATAGAAAGGTGTGCGATCTAGAACAATCTCAACTTCCTCATCCGTGCCAGCTGAGCCAACTAAATTTCCATCAACTAAAACAGCAGTGACTTTAGCTTCACTTGTTAGATGTGAGTATCCAATAAACTCAGATTTACCGTTCTTATCTGCCACTTGGCGATAGACGGAGAGGTCTGTGTGACCACTCTTTTTAGCCTTTGAGTCGGCTTTAGCGCGATCCTTTTGTTCTTTCATCAAGCGGCGGAAGCCATCTTCATCTACTTCTAGGCCTTCTTCACGTGCCATCTCTAAAGTTAAATCAAAAGGAAATCCGTAAGTGTCATGGAGTTTGAACGCATCTTCTCCAGGAAGTATCGCACTCTTGCTCTTCTTTAGCGCAGCACTTGCCACATCAAAGATCTGTGTTCCACTCTTGAGCGTTTGCAAGAAGCTTTCTTCTTCTGAAACACTCACTGAAAGAATTCTCTTTGAATCTGTAACTAGCTCTGGGTACTGAGGTCCCATCGCGCCAATTGCTGCAACAGTGAGCTCAGACATGATGGGATCCATAGAACCAAGTAGACGCATATTACGAATGGTGCGACGCATCATGCGGCGCAGAACATACCCACGACCTTCATTTCCAGGTGTTACACCATCACCGATAAGCATTGCTGAAGTTCTGGCATGGTCAGCAATAATGCGAAGTGAGACATCTGACTTTTCTGAAGATCCATATTTAACTCCAGTAAGTTGTGAAGCTTTAGTCAAGATCTGCATCGTTGTATCAATCTCATAAATATTTTCAACACCTTGCAGAAGCGCAGCCATTCGCTCTAGGCCTAAACCTGTATCAATGCTCTTTGCTGGCAGTTCACCTAGAATTGGATAATCATTTTTGCCTGAACCAACTCCGCGTTCATTTTGCATGAACACCAAGTTCCAAACTTCCATGTAACGATTTTCATCAGCAATTGGGCCACCTTCTGCGCCAAATGCAGGACCGCGGTCGTAATAGATCTCAGAACATGGACCGCAGGGTCCTGGAACGCCCATTGACCAAAAGTTGTCTTCCATATCGCGGCGTTGGATGCGCTCTTTTGGAACACCCATTTTGTTATGCCAAATATCTGCAGCTTCATCATCATCTAGATAAACAGTTACCCATAAACGATCCTCTGGGAAACCATAACCACCATCATTAATGGGACGAGTCAGCAACTCCCAGGCAAGTGCAATGGCGCCCTCCTTGAAGTAATCTCCAAAGGAAAAGTTTCCACACATCTGGAAAAACGATGCGTGACGAGTTGTTTTACCAACTTCATCAATATCTAATGTGCGAACACACTTCTGAACTGAAGTAGCACGCTTGTATGGCGGAGTAATCTCCCCGAGAAAATAAGGCTTAAATGGAACCATTCCTGCATTGACGAGCAAAAGATTAGGATCATCAGCAATTAATGATGCTGAAGGGACAACTGTGTGGGTTAACCCTTGACGGTTATCTGTTTCAAAGAAGCGCAGCCAGCGCGAACGGATCTCGGCGGATTCCACTTGTGAGGATCACTCAGCCTTCTTCTTAGATCGAGTTTTCTTCATCGAAGCAGCAGAAAGCAACGCCCCAGCAACCTTAACCGCTGAGCCATTCTTGTTAATAAAAGATGTCGTAGCCTCATTTACCTTGTCAGATAGATCTTCGGCGTTCTTTGTAATGCGATTAATACTCTTGAGTGGGCCATTAACCAAAGTCACGGTTGTGTGAACCTCATCGATTAACGGTGCGGTCTCATCAGTAAGAGCTTTAAGGGAGGCTTTTGCTTCATCAACAAGACGGCCAACACGAATAATCACGTATGCAACTGCAATGGCGATAACCATCAGCGCACAACTCGCGATTATTGTTGCAATTCCTCCTGGACCCATGTTGTTAGCCTACCTGAGGCGCTGCTTTAGGAGCGCCATCAATACCGCTCTCCTTGCGTTGCGCCGGAGTAATGGGAGTTGGAGCACCAGTTAATGGGTCTCCACCGCTTGCAGTCTTTGGAAATGCAATCACTTCACGGATGGAATCTGAACCAGTAAGCAGTGCGCATACTCGATCAAGACCCAGGGCAATTCCACCATGTGGAGGTGGTCCGTAGTTGAAGGCTTCCAATAGGAAACCAAATTTGCTCTGTGCTTCTTCATCACTTAGACCAATAACACTGAAGACATCTTTCTGAATTTGGCGATCATGAATACGAATTGATCCACCGCCAAGCTCAGTTCCATTCAAAACAATGTCGTATGCATAGGCAAGTGCTGAGGCTGGATCTTTGGCAAAACTCTTAGCAAACTCTGGTTTAGGTCCAGTAAATGGATGGTGAACTGCAGTCCAACCACCGTTATCTGTTGGTTCAAACATTGGTGCATCAACTACCCATAAGAACTCCCACTTATCTGCAGGAATCAAATTGCATCGCTTACCAATTTCTAAACGAACAGCACCGAGCAAACTCAGTGACGAACTTCGCTCACCTGCCGCAAAGAAAATTGCATCTCCAGCTTTGGCACCTGCCGCTGCTGCAATTCCTGCAGATTCTTGCTCTGAGAGATTCTTAGCAACTGGTCCGCCCAGCGTTCCATCTTCATTTACCAAGATGTAGGCAAGACCCTTAGCACCGCGTGCTTTAGCCCAGTCTTGCCAGGCATCTAGTTCGCGCCTAGGTGAAGTTGCTCCCCCAGGCATAACAACGCTTCCAACATATGGAGCTTGGAAAACTCTAAAAGTTGTTTGTGCAAAATACTGTGTCTGCTCAGTTAATTCATATCCAAAACGAAGATCTGGCTTATCTGATCCATATCGAGTCATTGCATCGGCATATGTCATGCGTTGTAGTGGAAGTGGAATTGTGTAGCCAACTGCTTCTTTCCAAATCTTTGCCACAATCTTTTCTGCAACAGCCAAAATATCCTCTTGGTCTATAAATGACATTTCGATATCGAGCTGTGTGAACTCTGGTTGGCGATCTGCTCTAAAGTCTTCATCGCGAAAACAACGTGCGATTTGGTAATACTTTTCCATTCCAGCCACCATCAACAGCTGCTTAAAGAGCTGGGGCGATTGAGGCAATGCATACCAACTACCTGGCTGCAGACGAACTGGAACCAAGAAGTCGCGAGCACCTTCTGGTGTTGAGCGCGTTAAATATGGCGTTTCAATTTCAAGGAAGGCTTCATCTTCCATCACGCGACGAATAACTGAAGTGACCTTTGAACGCAAACGCATATTTGCCGCTGGCTTCTCGCGGCGCAAATCTAGGTAACGATACTTCAGGCGCACTTCTTCGCTGATATCTGAATCATTTCCTGAATCAACTGGAAATGGCAAAGGCGCTGATTCACTTAAAACAACAACGGTGTCACCCATAATTTCGATTTCACCAGTTGGAATATTTGTGTTCTCATTTCCAGCAGGTCTTGCGAGAACTTCACCAGTAATCATTAGGCACCATTCGGCGCGAAGTGATCCCGCCATCTTTTCATCACGGATAACTACCTGAACTGAACCAGATGCATCACGAAGATCAATGAAGGCAACCCCACCATGATCACGGCGGCGTGAAACCCAGCCAGCCAAAGTAACGGTGGTTCCGGCATGGGATTTGCGCAATGAGCCTGCATCGTGAGTTCTTAACATGGTTGCGTTCTACATCCCTATAACTAAATTGCGCTGATTAATGAGGCAATCTTAACTGATGAAGTGGCGCCCGTTTTCATCTCTTTTACCTCAACAGTGGCGCTAGAAATCTCTGACTCCCCCAAAACGATGACATAACGCGCACCACTCTTGTCCGCGCCTTTCATCGCACCCTTGAGGGCCCGATCTCCAAAAGCTATTTCAACGCTCTTTCCCGCATTTCGTAGTTCACCAGCGATCTTCATCGCCATCTCTTTTGCGGCATCACCCAGTGGAATGATGAACAGATCTGATACAAAAGCATTCTCACTAATTACGCCTTCAGCCTCTGCAGCCAGTAGTGCTCTATCAACACCTAATCCAAAACCAATTCCAGATAGTGATTGTCCACCAAGTTCTGCCATAAGGCCGTCATAGCGGCCTCCCCCACCAATTCCTGATTGAGCACCTAGAAGTTCATGGACGAACTCAAAAGTAGTTCCGGTGTAGTAATCCAGACCGCGAACCATGCGTGGATTGAGTGTGTAAGAAATACCTAATACATCAAGATACTTTTTCACTTGCTCAAAGTGTGCACGTGAACTCTCACTCAAATAATCAACTAGCAAGGGTGCCTTGGCCATAGCCTCTTTTATCTCAGGACGCTTGTCATCAAAGAGACGAAGTGGATTAAGAGCTGCGCGAGCAGTTGTTGCCTCATCCAATTTCATTCCTGCAATGAATTTCACTAGATCAATACGATGAGCTGCGCGAGAATCGGCATCACCCAAACTAGTTATCTCTAAACGATATTTGCTCAAGCCAATAGCTCTGAATCCAGCATCTGCAATAGCGATAACTTCAGCATCAATGGCTGCATCATCTAAACCAATTGCTTCAATGCCCACTTGATAGAACTGGCGATATCGCCCTGCTTGTGGTCTCTCTGCTCGAAAGAACTGACCTGAATACCAAAGTTTGGCTGGCAGTTGACCACGATCTAATCCATGTTCAATTACTGCACGCATCACACCGGCAGTTCCTTCTGGGCGCAATGTAATGGAGCGATCTCCACGATCTTGAAATGTGTACATCTCTTTTGAGACAACATCCGTTGATTCACCAACACCACGTGTGAATAGTTCGGTATCTTCAAAAACAGGAAGTTCGATTAGTTGATAGCCCGCCTTGCGTGCCGGCTCAATTAGGCATTCGCGAACAAATTCAAATGCTGCCGAGCGCGGTGGAACATACTCACTGACACCTTTAGGAGCTTGAATTTTCTGCCCAGCCATTAGTAACGACCTTTCAGGGCAGTTAAATATGGATTGCTCTTTTTCTCAGCGGCCATGGTGGTTTCGGCGTAATGTCCAGGCAGTACTCGTAAATGATCGCCCAACGGCATAATCTTTTTACGCAAAGTCTGCTCCATCGCCTCAGCCGATCCACCTGGCAGATCTGTGCGACCTATCGAACCAGCAAAGAGAACATCGCCGCTGACTAATAATTCATCGTCTACTACGAAGACTAAAGAGCCTGCTGTGTGACCAGGTGCGTGGATAGCTTTGAATTTCATGCCCACAATCTCCACCACTTCCTCATTGCGCAATTCTCTTACATCCGCAGGTTCGACAAAGTCCATAGCCGATAATGTCGCTGCAAATTCTGGGCTCACGTAGCGCTCAGGATGGGTCAACGCCATTCGATCAAGTGAATGAATATAGGCAGGGATGGAATATCCCTCGGCAATAGGTTGAATAGAGAAGGTATGGTCAAGATGTCCATGAGTTGCAATCACTGCAACAGGCTTAAGCGAATGCTTCTGTAGAATCTCTTCCAGCATCTGTGAAACATCAGGCATACCTGGATCAATGACAACGCATTCACTGCCTGCCTTGGGAGCGATGATCCAGCAGTTGGTGGCATACATCGGAGCAGCAAATGAGTCGACCAGCATGGATTTCACCCTTTCGGCTACGCTCAAATTGGGAGCGATTGACGCTCACACACCTAGACAGGGTACCTTTTACCTCCGCACGATTCACGCTCATCCAAGGTGCGCCTTGAGTGAGCACGCACACTGATAGCGACGTTCTAAATCAGAACAACGCGCTGAAAGGGAACACACCATGAGCGAATTCAATCCAACACCACAAGCAAGTGCAGCATCAGCACTAATCGGAGATCCTTCAGCCTTTGGCCGAGTGGCCGAAGATGGAACAGTCTTTGTTCGCACCTCCTCCGGTGAAAAAGCAGTTGGTTCGTATCCTGGAAAGACTGCAGAAGAGGCTTTGGCTTACTTCGTTCGCAAATTTGAACTCCTTGCAGCAGAAGTTGCACTCCTTGCAGCCCGTATCAAAAGTGGCGCACTAGTTCCATCAGATGCATACGCTGCAGTCAAGAAGCTGCGCGAGCAAGTTAAAGAATTAAATGGTGTCGGCGATCTAGATGCTCTATCTGCATCAGTTGAACAGATTGAACCGCTCATTGAAGGACACCGCGAAGCCTATGAGGCCAAGAAGGCGGCAGAGAATGCAGCTAAGTCTGCTCGACGCGAACAAATTCTTGTAGAGAAGGAAAAAATTGTTGCAGAGGCTGAAAGCCTTGCCCTTTCTGAGAGCTGGAAAGTTACTGGAGATCGCCTCAAGGTTCTTCTTGATGAATGGAAATCAGCACCTCGTTTAGATAAAAAGGCAGATGCTGATCTATGGAAGCGTTTCTCATCATCTCGTAACAAGTTTGATAAGCGCCGCCGCACACACTTTGCTGCTCTTGAATCTGTCCAAAAAGTTGTAGTGGATGCCAAGAAGGCGATCATTGAAGAGGCAGAGAAGTTAGCAACTTCAACTGAGTGGGTTCCAACTGCTAAGCGTTTCAAAGCACTCATGGATGCTTGGAAAGCTGCTGGACGTGGCAAGCCAAGTGATGATGCGAAGATGTGGGCGAGATTTAAGGCCGCGCAAGATCAATTCTTTGCAGCAAAGAACGCTGATTTAGAAAAGCGCGACACCACAATGGCAACGAATCTGATTAAGCGTGAAGAGCTAGTTGTGCAGATTGAAGCACTACTGCCTATTACTAACTTGGATCAAGCCAAGAAGGCTCTGCGCGAGCTAATGAACTCGTGGAGCAAGATTGGTATGACTCATCGCGACAAGCGCGCTTCCCTTGATGCTCGTGTTCATGCAGTTGAGAGCGTAATCAAAGAAGCCGAAGCTGAAATCTGGCGCAAGACAGATCCTGCGGCAAAGGCTCGCGCGCAAGAAGTTGTTAAGCAGCTAACCGAATCAATCGAAAACTACGAAAAGGTTGCAGCTAAATCAGAGGCCGCTGGAAATGCGAAGAAGGCATCTGAGGCCCGTGAATCTGCCGCAGCTCGTAAGGTCTGGTTAGAAGAGGCTCAAAAAGGCTTAGCTGAATTTAGTTAATTGTTGGTAGTGCGATAAACATCGTAAACGCCCTCAATATGTCTGACCGCTGCTAGCACCGCATCTAGATGTGTTGCATCTGCCATTTCAAATGTAAAGCGTGAGATTGCTGTGCGATCCTTTGAAGTACTCACTGCAGCGCTAAGAATATTGACCTGCTGATCTGAAAGTGTGCGTGTCACATCTGCAAGCAGTGAAGCACGATCCAAAGCTTCGATTTGGATGTTCACTAAGAAGACGCTGGCCGCTCCTAAGCGCCAAGAGACATTAACGATGCGATCGCTTTGGTTATGAAGCAAATCATCTGCATTCACGCAGTCATTTCTATGAATAGAGACTCCACTGCCCTTAGTTATAAATCCCATAATTGCATCACCTGGCACTGGAGTGCAGCAGCGTGCCAACTTCACTAATACATCATCGGCACCTTCAACATCAATTGCATTACTAGAGCGTCTTGCCGTTGGGGCGCGTGGAGTGAAAGTATCCATAGTCGGTTCTGGGTGAGAATCTTCTGCGCCCATGGATATAACAAGTTTGTCGATGACAGAAGCAGCAGAGATATGTCCATCACCGACTGCTGAATACAGCGCATCGATATCTGGATAACGAAGCTCATGGGCTAGCTCTAGAAGGGAATGACCTGCAAAAATCTTTTGCAAAGGTAAACCAGCTTTTCGCATTTGACGAGCTATAGATTCACGACCTGCATCTATTGCTTCTTCGCGTCGTTCCTTGCTAAACCAACCTTTAATCTTGGAGCGAGCACGTGGACTCTTAACAAAGTTGAGCCAATCACGACTTGGGCCTGCATGTTCACCTTTGTTGGTAACAATCTCAACTACATCACCATTGCTAAGGCGTGACTCCAATGGAACAAGACGACCGTTCACCTTTGCTCCTGCACATCTAAAACCCACATCGGTATGAACAGAGAAGGCAAAGTCGACAGGAGTTGAGCCACCAGGCAGTGCAACAACGCTGCCCTTCGGAGTGAAAACGAAAACTTCTGGTGTTCCTAAATCAAAGCGCAATGCTTCAAGGAACTCTGATGGATCCTCTGTTTCTTTCTGCCACTCATGCAACTGACGCAGCCAGAGCATTTCAGGAGAACTCTCATTGTTTTCATGACCTTGTTTGTATTTCCAATGCGCCGCGATACCGAACTCCGCGCGGGAGTGCATGTCGAATGTGCGAATCTGAATCTCAATTGCTTTACCAGTTGGTCCAATGACCGTTGTGTGAAGTGATTGATACAAGTTGAACTTCGGCATCGCGATGTAATCCTTAAAGCGACCTGGCACCGGACTCCACCTAGCGTGAATCGCACCAAGAACTGCGTAGCAATCACGGACATCCTCAACGAGAACACGGATACCAACTAAGTCATAAATGTCGTTGAACTCGCGCCCACGAACAACCATCTTTTGATAAACCGAGAAGAAATGCTTCTGACGTCCTGTAACAGTTGCCTTGATTCCATCACCATCTAAATCTTGCGTAACGATTTCAATTACATCGTGAGTTAACTTATCTCTAGAGGGTGAGCGATCAGCAACAAGGCGAGAAATCTCCTCGAATTTCTTAGGCTCCAGTACCTCAAATGAAAGATCCTCTAACTCCCACTTGATCGCATTCATACCAAGCCGGTGTGCAAGCGGTGCGTAGATATCTAAAGTTTCACGAGCTTTGCGCTGGGCACTTTCAGGTGAAACATATTTCCATGTACGAGCGTTGTGTAATCGATCAGCTAACTTGATAACCAGCACTCGGATATCTCTAGACATCGCAACAACCATCTTGCGAACAGTTTCGGCCTCAGCAGTTGGTCCGTAAGTTAACTTGTCGAGCTTTGTCACACCATCAACTAATCCAGCGATTTCCTCTCCGAAATCATGGCGCAGCTCTTTGAGTGAATATGCAGTGTCTTCTACTGTGTCATGTAGCAGCGCAGCGATGATTGCTTCAGAGGTCAACCCAAGCTCGGCCAAAATATTGGCAACTGCAACGGGGTGGGTTATATAAGCATCACCGGATTTTCGAAGTTGCCCAGTGTGCGCCTTTTCGGCAACAACAAAGGCACGTTCAACGTCATCGAAGTTATTCGTTGCATGGTGCTCTTTGAGCGCACTTATAACTGGTGCAATCAAAGTATCCATTTAGGTACCGCTATTTGCGATGTTTACGCTTTGGTTGATTGCGTGGTCCACGACGCTCATCTGAATGAGCAGGTGCAGGTGTTGTTACACCAGCTGGTGCACCGCGGCCATTCACTCTCTTTGCCAGTGCCTGCATCGCAGGCTCCTTCTCGCGCAACTGTGCAAGCACAGGAGGTGCAATAAAGATTGAAGAGTAAGTACCCACTGCTAAACCAATAAAGAGTGCAAGTGATAGATCCTTCAAAGTACCAGCGCCAAGTAATCCAGCGCCAACAAAGAGAATTGAACCAACTGGCAATAGCGCGATCAAAGAAGTATTCATTGATCGAATAAGAGTTTGGTTAACTGCCAAGTTAGTTGCCTGTGAGTATGTGCTCTTAGACGATGCAGTAATAGTGCGTGTGTTTTCGCGAATCTTGTCGAAAACAACAACTGTGTCATAAAGGGAGTAACCCAAAATCGTTAAGAAACCAATCACAGTCGCTGGAGTAACATCAAAGCCAACGAGTGCGTAGATACCAACGGTAATGAAAACGTCATGAACTACTGCAGCGATTGCAGCGATTGCCATCTTTGGCTCAAAAGCCATAGCTAGATAGAGCATCACCACTATCAAGAAACCGAAGAGGCCATATAGGGCCTTGCGAGTAATTTCCTTACCCCAAGAAGGACCAACGATTTGAGTATCAATTGATTCAACTGCTACTGAAAACTTTGCAGCAAGGGCGTCTTGAACTGCATTGTTCTGCGCAGTATCTAAAGCACCTGTTTGAACGCGAACTTTGTCGCTGCCAATTGTCTGAACAATTGCTTCTCCGGGAATTCCCGCAGCAGCAACTGCAGCACGGGCATCTTCAACAGATCCGCCAGCCTTAGTAACTGTGAACGAAGAACCACCCTTGAACTCAATACCTAAGTGCAGACCTTGAATGCTTAGTGCACCGAGTGAGAGCAAAATGAATAGAGCAGAGACTGCATACCAACGACGACGACGTCCAATGATTTCAATCGATGTTTCACCGCGATAGAGACGGCCACCTAGACCTGAAAGCTTTGACATTTCTTATGCCTCCCCTGCTACTGGCAGTGTTCCAGTGCTCTTGGCTGATAGTCCTGATAATGGATGACCGGATGCAAAGAAGTTCATCTTAGAAAGAATCGTCACTAGTGGCTTCGTAAAGACAAAGACAACGATTAAGTCAACAAGTGTTGTTAGACCAAGAGTGAATGCGAAACCACGAACGCCACCTACTGCAAAGAAATACAGCAAGACGGCGGCGATGATTGAAACAAAGTCGGCCACCAAAATAGTTCTGCGTGCGCGGCTCCAACCGGTTTCAACTGCGGTGCGTAATGAACGCCCCTCACGAATTTCATCTCGAATACGCTCGAAGTAAATAATAAATGAGTCGGCAGTTACACCAATTGCCACAATGGCACCTGCAATACCTGCAAGAGTGAGTGTGAATCCGATCCACTTACCAAGGAGCAAGAAGAGTAGATAAACAAGGGATCCAGCTACAGCAAGTGATCCAACCGTTACAAGACCCAAGCCTCGGTAATAGAGAAGTGAGTAGAGAAGAACAAGGCCTAAACCGAGTCCACCTGCTAATAGGCCGGCACTGAGTTGATCAGCACCCAATGTTGGCGAAACTTGCTGAACTTCACCACGATCAAATGCAAGTGGCAACGCTCCGTACTTAAGCACGTTCGCTAAATCTTGAGCCTCAAGTTGTGTGAAGCTTCCGGTAATTTGTGCGCTTCCAGATGGAATTGCTTCATTAATTCTTGGAGCAGAAACAACCAGACCATCAAGGACGATTGCGACCTGATTAAGTGGAGCAGCTAGTGCGGTCACACGAGAAGTAATTGCACCGAATGCTTTTGTGCCTTCACCGTTAAAAGTAAGGCTTACATACCAAGCACTACCGCTCTGTGCATCAAGTCCTGCTGATGCCTTAGAAATCTGACGGCCAAGAACTTCTGCTGGTGCCAAAATATATTTCGTAAGTCCTGCGCGATCGCACGCAACGATTGTGTCCGTTGGTGCATCGGCGCCAGAGCCTTGAAGATTTTCGGCCTTTGTACAATCAAGGGCTGCGAACTTTGCATTTACCTCTGGACTAACTCCAGTAGCTGGAGTTGCAGCAGGATCAGCGGCACCAGTTGATGCAGCTGTTGCTAACACTTGACGGAAACGAAGCTCTGCAGTTTGTCCTACCAACTCAACTACGCGACGACCTGTGTCTCCAGGAACAGAGATAACGATCTGACGATTAGTACCACTTCCCTGCGCAGCTACTTCAGATTCGGCAACACCGAGTGAGTTAACGCGCTGGCGGATGATGGAGACTGCTTGGTCGATTGCTTCGTTGGTAACTTTTCCATTCTCTCCCGGTGCGATACGCGGTTGTAGAGTGACTGAAGTTCCGCCTCGAAGATCAAGACCTAGACGTACTGCCGTGGCGCTTTGAACAAAGGCAAGACCTGTAAGTGTGATGAGCACTAGGGCCAAGATTGCCAATGAGCGGGCTGGGCGGCCAGTCGTCTTTACTGGTTTAGTAGTTGTAGACATAGGTGCAGAGTCTAGGCGTCAGGTGCTGGTGTGTCGAAAAGCGAGGCGAAGGCGGCAGGTGGTGTTCGTCCTATATGGGCAAAACCAGCAGCTGTTGCAACTCTTCCACGCGGAGTTCTGGCCATAAGCCCGTTTCGAACTAAGAATGGCTCAGCAACTGATTCAACGGTTTCTACTTCTTCGCCCACAGCAATAGCTAGTGTGGAAAGTCCCACGGGTCCGCCATTAAAGCGCTCAACAAGTGCCACCAATACGCCGCGATCGAGGCGATCTAATCCCATTTCATCTACTTCATACATCTCAAGTGCCGCGCGGGCATCTTTGAGTGAGATGGATTTGCTGGCATTGACCTGTG
Source organism: Actinomycetota bacterium (assembly GCA_039799185.1). GTDB lineage: Bacteria > Actinomycetota > Actinomycetes > Nanopelagicales > Nanopelagicaceae > Planktophila. The sequence continues at coordinate 15,342 of JBDLTD010000005.1, forward strand.
CGTAATCACGCACGCGCCTAAGCAAGCGGTTAGCAATACGAGGCGTGCCACGAGATCTGCCAGATATCTCAGTAATTGCATCAGCATGAATATCTATCTCAAGTAACTGCGCACTTCTAGAAATCACTTGCGCTAACTCTGAATCTTCATAGAAATCTAGATGGGCTGTGAAACCAAAACGATCACGCAGGGGTCCGGGCAATAAACCTGCTCGAGTAGTTGCACCTACTAAAGTGAAATGTGGAAGCTGTAATGGAATCGCAGTTGCACCAGGGCCCTTGCCCACAACAACGTCAACGCGAAAATCCTCCATAGCTAAATAGAGCAGTTCTTCTGCAGGGCGAGGAAGGCGATGAATTTCATCTAGAAAAAGAATCTCTCCTTCAACTAAAGAAGAAAGAATCGCCGCTAAATCCCCCGCGTGTGTAATTGCTGGTCCACTTGTGATGCGGATGGGTGCTTGCATCTCACTAGCCAAAATTAACGCCAACGTTGTTTTACCTAATCCCGGAGGACCTGAAAGCAAAATGTGATCGGCTGGGCTATTTCTATGCCGGGCTGCAGTAAGTAGAACATCTATCTGTTCTCGCACACGATGTTGACCAATAAAATCTTTAAGGGTCTTAGGACGCAGAGCTTGTTCTAGCGCTGATTCCTCACCCTTAATATTCGAGCCCACTAAACGCTCTTGATTATCAGCCACGTGAACTCTTTCCACTGGCTAGTGCTAGCTTCAATAGCTCGCTCAGTTGCATCGTTGCTGGGTCTTGATCATTGCCCTGTAAATCATTGACCACATAACTAATCGCAGAATCTGATTCTTTAGGAGAAAAACCAAGTGAAACCAAGGCACTGAGTAATTGCTCGCGCCACGGTGGTTGGTGACCTTTATATGTTGCACCAGAGGAGAGGTCACTGAGCTTTCCTTTCAACTCCAAAATCATGCGCTGTGCACCCTTTTTACCAATTCCTGGAACACGTTCAATTGCTGAAGTATCTTCCTGTGAAATGGCACGTGCTAAATCTTCAGGAGTCAGTGCGCCCATAATGGATAGCGCCACCTTTGGCCCAACTCCAGAGACGGTCTGCACAAGTTCAAATAAGTTACGCACTTCTTCAGATAAGAAACCAAAAAGAGTCAGTGAGTCTTCACGAACAACCAGTGATGTGTAGAGAGTTGTTTGTGTACCTAGAGTCAATGCCAAAGATGTTGGCGGATTTATCAAAACACTTAACCCCACTCCCCCAACCTCAATGACTAATTTGTCTTGAGACAGAGAACGAATAGTTCCGCTCAGAGTTGAAATCATTTACCCACGCAGTTTTCTAAGACGTGACTTTTCAACTTCCACAGCTTGGTTTATTCGAGCTGTTGCTCCGCCTCGCCAGATATTACAAATTGCAAGTGCAAGTGCATCCGTTGCATCAACTGGCTTTGGGATCGAATCAAGATTGAGAATCTTTTGCACCATCTGTGCGACCTGTGCCTTATTGGCGCGACCTGATCCTGAGACTGCAGCTTTAACTTCACTAGGTGTGTGCATCATGACTGGTATTCCAGCTTTAGCGGCAATAAGTAATGCAATGCCTGCTGCTTGGCCAGTACCCATCACCGTGCGCACATTGTGCTGAGCAAATACTCGCTCTACTGCAATAACATCTGGATTCCACAAAGCAATCCATTCATTTAAACCTTTGTCTATTTCAAGTAAGCGGTTTTCAAGGGCCATATCTGCCGGCGTCATAACAACCCCAACACCGACCATCTTGAGAGGTGAGCCAGGGCTACCTTCAACTATTCCGATACCGCAGCGCGTTAGACCAGGATCAATCCCTAGTACGCGCATTACGGCCACCATTTCCTTAAGGTCATTGCAAGGTTTCTAGCCTAGGCCTTACCTATGACGAACTTATTCCAGGCTCGCCATAACCTCATCTGAAACATCAAAATTGCTATAGACGTTTTGCACATCATCGAGCTCTTCAATCGCATCGATTAGTTCAAATACCTTCTTGGCCCCATCGGCATCTAGAGGTATCGACATTGATGGCAGGAATGAAGAATCTGCTGATTCATAGTCAATTCCAGCGCTCTGCAAAGCAGTACGAACTTGCACTAAATCAACTGGCTCACAAACAACTTCAAACGACTCACCTAGATCATTAACTTCTTCTGCACCTGCATCCAAGACCGCTTCGAGAACGCGATCTTCAGTTAGACCATCAACTTGATTAACGATGATGACGCCCTTGCGATTGAAAAGGTAGGAAACAGAACCAAGATCTGCCATGGAACCGCCGTTGCGTGTTACTGCAACTTTAATCTCTGATGCAGAGCGATTGCGGTTATCAGATAAACACTCAATCATAATTGCCACGCCACTTGGGCCATAGCCCTCATACATAATTGTGATCCAGTCTTTAGCACCAGCCTCTAAGCCAGCACCGCGCTTAATCGCGCGATCGATGTTATCTGCAGGCATCGAAGACTTCTTAGCCTTTGTTACAGCATCAAATAAAGTTGGATTGCCTTCCATATCAGCGCCGCCATTGCGTGCTGCTACTTCAATTGCGCGAATCTGCTTTGCAAAAACCTTTGCACGACGACTATCGATAATCGCCTTCTTATGCTTGGTCGTCGCCCACTTGGAATGGCCGGACATGGCTTACACCTTCAATCTAATTCTTTGATTATGAAACTTACTTTACCTTCTCTAATGCAGGCTTTGCCACTTCCTCTATAAAGTAGCGATGAATTCGATGATCTGCCGTGAGTTCTGGATGAAAAGATGTCGCTAGCAGAGTCTTTGAGCGAACGGCCACAGGGTGTGAATCAACTGAAGCCAAGACTTGCACCCCAGCCCCCACCTTTTCCACCCAAGGTGCTCGGATGAATACGGCCCTAATCAAATCTGCTGAACCATCATCAAAAGTGATATCTGTTTCAAATGAATCAACTTGGCGTCCAAAAGCATTCCTGCGAACGGTGATATCTAATCCACCAAAGGTTTTCTGTCCTTGTTTTGCATCCAGGATTGTGTCGGCCAACAAAATCATTCCAGCGCATGAGCCATAGACAGGCATGCCAGCTGCAATTCGCTGCTTAATGGGTTCGTAGATATCAAAAATCTCAGAGAGTTGAGCAATCGTCGTTGATTCTCCGCCAGGAAAGACCAGGGCATCTACTTGCGCTAACTCAGAAGGGCGACGCACTTCAACGGGATCAATGCCGCAAGCAATCAAAGCACTCACATGCTCGCGAACATCACCCTGGAGTGAGAGAACTCCGACCTTCATGAAAGAAGTGAACTACCAGCCGCGATCGGCAAGACGGTGTGGTGCTGGAAGATCTGCAACGTTAATACCAACCATTGCTTCTCCTAGACCGCGTGATGCATCAGCAACAACCTTTGCATCATTCCAAAACGTAGTTGCCTTCACACACGCAGCTGCGCGTTGTGCTGGGTTTCCAGATTTGAAAATACCAGAACCAATAAAGACACCATCTGCGCCCATAGCCATCATCAATGCAGCATCAGCTGGAGTTGCAATTCCACCTGCAGTAAAGAGGACCACTGGCAGCTTGCCGCTCTGTGCTACTTCTTTAACTAATTCATAAGGAGCTTGTAGCTCTTTGGCTGCAACGTAGAGTTCATCTTCACGCATAGATGACAGACGGCGAATTTCGCCACCAATCTTGCGCATGTGTTGCATAGCATTTGAAACATCACCAGTGCCAGCTTCACCTTTAGAGCGAATCATAGCTGCGCCCTCGTTAATACGGCGAAGTGCCTCACCAAGATTTGTAGCACCGCAAACAAAAGGAATAGTGAAGTCCCACTTGTCGATGTGGTTTTCGTAATCTGCAGGAGTTAATACTTCTGACTCATCGATGTAATCGACACCGAGAGATTGCAAAACTTGAGCTTCAACGAAGTGGCCAATACGTGCCTTTGCCATAACAGGGATAGAGACTGCAGCTTGAATCTTTTCGATCATGTCAGGATCAGACATACGAGCTACTCCGCCTTGTGCACGGATATCTGCCGGTACGCGCTCCAGCGCCATAACAGCAACTGCGCCAGCATCTTCGGCAATCTTTGCTTGCTCAGCGTTAACGACATCCATGATGACGCCGCCTTTGAGCATCTCTGCCATACCGCGCTTTACTCGTCCTGTGCCTTTTACTTCTGACATTTACTCACCTTCGCCTGTGTAGGGGAACATCCTACTTTGTCTTCGTAGGTTTGGCGCTCGCAGATAAATAGGTGAAATCAGGCTCCTTATCGCACAGAGCTACCCAAATCTGCCCCGGAGCAAAGTTCACTTCACTTCCATCCTTCAAAGTCCACGTGGTTCCTTCACCCTCAGTTGCCCTATTCCATAGCGCTACAAAGGTTTTACCATCTCGCAAAATGAAACCACGGCCACTACCAACGGTTTGGGAAAGTGGAGTTACTCCCCCAACTTTGTCCCGGTATTCAGAGTCTGTTATGGAAACCATTTGAATAACTAAAGTTGTTGGTCCAAGGATGCCTCCAGAGTCTGCAACATTGCTCTTTGAATTATGTGAGAGCAACCAACGAGATTCTGCCTCTGACCACTCAGCGCTATATCTAGCTGCCGGCCAATGCATGATTACTGACTTGGTTGGCTTGCCACCTTGCGGTGCATCACCAAAGCTCCACCCAACGTTTTTCGCACTTACTACCTGATAATTCTTTTCAACAACTTTGGCCATCAATAGGTCTGCTCGTAGCACCATCGCAACAGGTGCAACACGATTGGGATCAGTTGTGTAGATAGATGGAGGTTGTGCCTGTGCTCCTAGATTTTGTAGATTGGCTGAATCAATAACCGGCAACAGCTTTCTTTGTGCACCGCTATAGGCAAATGCGACTCGACCATACTGGGCCAAAATTTCGATGTCAGAGATTCGTGCACTACGCACCGGCCCCACGCGCTCTGGAATAACTGATGAAAAAATCGCTGCAAGACGCGTTAATCCGCCTTCAACCTGCTCAATATAAACAACATCGGCATCTTCTAAACCAATTTGTGGATGCGCAGCATTTGTATCATCAATTTTGACGGCAAGAACTAGACCATTAATTCCTTCTCGACCACTGAGCACATTGTGCTCGGCTGATTTGGGCAACAAGTCCGAAATTGCAGAACAACCGGAAAGCAGAACGGTAAGAGAAAACGCTAGAACTAGGCGCTTATAAAACATCGGATTCGAACTCATATGTAACAGGCAGTGGTGCTGTGCCAGCCAATCTAAAGGTTCTGACAACAAACTTACGGCGCACCATAACCGTTGATGAAACTGCATCTGTGTGAATAGAAATCGCCACACGAATCTTTGCGGTTAAGGCTGAAAGCTCTTGTAGCAAAGCTTGTTCTGACACTGTTGCATGCGGCAAACCATCTGAAATAAGTAGACCTAAAGCTCCTGATAATCCACTCTCTGCCATCGATCGATTTTGGATGTCAGCATCACGGGCTTGATATGCAGCACCTGTTAGCAACATGGAAGAAGCTGGATCAGCTAAATCACTATGAGCTATTTCAAGTGCAATAGCAGCTCTTTTTTGCAACAGCACATCTAAATTCGCCCAACTTGTTTCAACGCGGTGATGCAATCTATCCAAGCGTGTGGCTGAAAAAGTTAAGTACCAAACTCCCAGTAGAAGAAGAAAAGCTAAAGTGACCGAAGTTTTCATCGTTTCTCCTCATCGCGTGTTAAGAAACGGTTCCAAGAGCGATGATCTGAACCTAGAGTGACCCCATTCCCACCGACGATAGCCATTTCATAAATAGAGAAGATCTGCTGGGCGACAACATCCCAATCAAAGAGTTGAGCATGTTTCTTTCCCGCAATGGCTAAATCTTTTCGCTTAGTCTCATCTCGCAGTAGATCAATAATCACTTTAGCTAAGTCCGTGGAGTTCTCTGATTCAAATAGCGCTCCAAACTCACCGCCACCCAACAGAGAATCAAAGGCTGGAATATCACTAGCAACAACACAGGCACCTCCGGCTAACGCCTCAGCCAGAATGATTCCAAATGATTCACCGCCAGTATTGGGTGCAACATAGAGTGAAACCGAGGACATGAAATCTGCCTTTTCCTGCTCTGAGATCTTGCCAAGGAATTCAAAGCGATCACGAAGTTGTGGATCTATTTCCTTCTCAAAATCCTTTGGATCCCCGGGTCCTGCAACGAAAACTTTTACGTCCGGAGCAAAGCGAGCAATGATTGGAAGTGCATCTACTAGAACTTGTAAGCCCTTACGTGGTTCTTCAAATCGCCCAATGAAACCAATGGTGTTTCCAGACCACTTCGCTTGTGCTGTGCCATCGGCATATCGCTTGGCATAAATTCCATTAGGAACAACAACAGCATCGGTTTCAAGGTGATCTGTAAGAGTTAGGCGCGCAGCTTCAGAAACTGCAATTCGCGCAGATAGCTTTTCAATGGCAGGTTCCAAAATTGGGCCAATCGCAAAAATAACTTTCTGACGTTTAGCCGCTGCATGGAAAGTGCCAACCATTGGCCCTTCTGCTGCCCAACATGCAAGAAGTGAAATCGATGGGATCGCAGGTTCATGCAAGTGCAGTAAATCAAAGTTGCCTGCACCTATCCACTGGCGCACTCGTGCATAGGCAATAGGACCGAAGAGAACGCGGGCAACTGCGCCGTTATATGGAATAGAGATTGGTTTACCTGCGCTGACAACATAGTCGGGTATTTTTGTTTCATCAATCACTGGCGCTAAAACAGAAACGGAATGACCGGAAGCGATAAGAAACTCTGCCAGATCACGTACATGGTTTTGTACACCACCCGGTGTATCCCAACCATAAGGACAGACAATGCCAATTCTTAGCTTCTTCGTCAGCATTAGTCGCGGTCCTTAAAATCGCCATCAATCCAAATGCGCTGCATCATGTGCCAGTCCTGAGGGTATTGAGCAATGCCTTGAGCAAATAGATCGGCACTCTTTTGTACCAGTGCGGCAACGCGCTCAGATTCGGTTCCTTCAGTTGGTATTTCAATGCGAGTGAAGTCAAGATGTATTCCAGTTTGAGTATAAGAAACGTAGGCACTTATTAGAGGCGCGCCCGTTCTAATAGCAAGGAGTGCAGGTCCTGCAGGCATTCTGGCTGGTCCCCCAAAAAAGGTCACATCGATTCCAGATTTAGAGAGATCACGGTCTGCGGCAAGTGCAACTACGCAACCAGTTCTAATGCGCTGCATCAACGTTGGAATGACGCGTCCATCTAGAGGAAGAGATTCCATTCCAAAATCTGAGCGATATTGCATGAATTTCTTAAACAGTTTTTCAGGCTTTAAATGCTCAGCAACGGTAACGATCTTGGCTCCACGAGCACAGAAATATGCAGCTGCATGGTCATAGTTACCGCAATGGGGCAAGGTAACAATTGCACCATTTCCTGCAGCTACTGCATCCATCAAGATACTCTCATCGTTAAATGTAACGGTTTCGAGAATGCGCTCTTTTGACCAGTCAGGAAATCTAAAAGTGTCACACCAATATCTAAGGGCTGAACGCATTCCCTTGTAGGTGAGCAGATCTAAATCAAGAGCGGTGATGTTGGGTTGTGTGCGAGCAAAATTTGAACGCAAGCGCCTAACGCTCTTACCGTTCTTTTTGACCATGTAGTCAGCTACTGAATTTGCTCGAGAATAGACAAAGCCTTCAGGCAGCCAGCGAAGAATTCTCCACGCTACAAAATAACCCCAAGCAGCAATATTTTCACTCACGCTGATAGAGCCCTACGCACAATCAACATTCGCTGAATTACTGTCACGGCACCGAGAACAGCTAGCAACCACATACCACCGGCCAAAACATAAGGAACTCCAAGACCATCGAGTGCAATTGCAGACATGGCCATCATTAATCGTTCGGTGCGCTCGGCTATCCCGCCTGAGCAGGCGATAGAAAAGCTTTCTGCTTTTGCACGAATGTATGGAACAAGCATTCCCGTT
>JBDLTD010000006.1:0-20695 GCA_039799185.1 Actinomycetota bacterium
AGTTGAGTCAAGTGGATCCACAGCTGGGTAGATACCAAGCTCTGAAATCGGACGAGACAACACTGTTGTTGCATCTAAGTGGGCGAAAGTAGTGTGTGGAGCTGGGTCAGTAATGTCATCTGCAGGAACATAAATTGCCTGCATTGATGTAATTGAGTGACCACGAGTTGAAGTAATGCGCTCCTGCAATTGACCCATTTCATCGGCCAACGTTGGCTGGTATCCCACAGCAGATGGCATACGGCCAAGCAGCGTTGATACTTCAGAACCAGCTTGTGTAAAGCGGAAGATGTTGTCGATGAATAGAAGCACGTCCTGCTTTTGAACATCGCGGAAATACTCAGCCATTGTTATAACGCCGGTCTCAGTCATTTCTAGGAACAAGTCGTTACCTTCACGAGTACGCTCACCAACACCGGCGAATACAGACACACCACCGAAGTTTTCAGCTACGCGATAAATCATTTCCTGAATCAAAACTGTCTTTCCTACACCTGCACCACCGAATAGACCAATCTTTCCACCCTTTACATACGGTGTGAGAAGATCGATAACTTTAATTCCGGTCTCAAACATCTCAGTCTTTGATTCCAACTGATCAAATGCTGGTGCGTTACGGTGGATTGGCCAACGCTCTTTGATGTCGAGTGAAGAGGTTGGAACGTCCATTGACTCACCAAGTGTGTTGAACACGTGGCCCTTAGTCACATCGCCAACAGGTACTGAAATTGCTGAACCTGTATCGCTGACTTCAGTTCCACGGATCATTCCATCTGTTGGTTGCATAGAGATCGCACGCACGAGGTTGTCACCAATGTGCTGTGCTACTTCCATCGTCAAGGTACGCGTTGTACCTGACATGGTTACCTCTACGTGTAGCGCGTTGAAAATCGCTGGCATTGAGTCGGCGGGGAATTCAATATCCACGACCGGTCCAATAACGCGAGCTACGCGACCTTTACCTGTTGATGCCGACATCATTCACTCCCTGCACTAGCTGAGGCCAACGCGTCTGCGCCGCCAACAATTTCACTGATCTCTTGGGTAATTTCAGCCTGACGGGCTGCGTTCGCAAGTCGTGTGAGCGACTTGATTAACTCATCAGCGTTGTCAGTTGCTGACTTCATTGCACGACGTCGCGCAGCATGCTCAGAGGCAGCTGATTGCAACATCGCGTTAAATACTCGAGCCTCAATGTAACGAGGTAGAAGTGCATCTAGCACTACACCTGCATTAGGTTCGAATTCATACATAGGTAGCAATCCAGTTGCTACTGGTGCATCACTCTCTACAACTTCTAGAGGAAGCATGCGCTTTGCCATGGCGTTTTGTGTAAGCATTGATTTGAACTCAGTAAAGACAATGTGAATCTCATCCACTCCAGCAGCATCTACTTGAGCATCTGCAATAAAAGCCTTGATTAATGAATCAGCAACTTCCTTAGCGTGTTCATATGTTGGATTATCTGAAAAACCAGTCCATGAACCAGAGATTTCACGGTTGCGGAAGCGGTAGTAGTTCACAGCTTTGCGACCAACTAGATATGACTTCACTTCTAGACCACGCGCTTTCAAAAGGGCAGCTAGCTGCTCCCCTTCTTTGATTGCGTTGTTTGAATAAGCACCGGCCATACCGCGGTCTGCAGAAATAATTAGTACTGCAGCACGGATTGGGCGCTCAGACTCAGTTGTTAAAGGATGATTAGTTGAAGAATAAGTGGCAACTGCAGATACCGCACGGGTCAACTCGTTTGCATAAGGAGTTGACGCAGTGACTCGTTGTTGCGCCTTAACGATACGAGAAGCAGAGATTAACTCCATAGCTTTCGTAATCTTTTTAGTCGCTTTAACGGATCGCATGCGTCTGCGATAAATGCGGAGTTGGGCACCCATGAGTTACTTCTTCACCGCCGGAGGAACGTGCTTAGTGATCTGCTCAACGCCTTCGCCATCAAGGGCATCAGCTGCAGCTTCATTAACGGCTTGAGAAGCAGTTGTCTTGAAGATCTTCTTGAAATCATCAACTGCAGATTGCATCTTGGCGACAGTGTCATCTTCAAGCTGCTTAGTTTCAGCGATAACTGTGAAGATTTCCTTGCGTTCGCGGCCAATGAAATCAAGTAGTTCTGCTTCAAAGCGGCGGATATCTGCAACTGGAACTGAATCAAGTGCACCTGATGTTCCTGCCCAGATTGAAACAATCTGATTTTCAAGTGAATACGGTGAGTACTGACCCTGCTTAAGCAGTTCAACCATGCGCGCACCGCGCTCTAGTTGTGCCTTTGATGCAGCATCTAGATCTGAACCAAATGCAGCGAAAGCTTCAAGCTCACGGAACTGTGCAAGGTCAAGACGCAAACGACCAGCAATCTTCTTCATCGCCTTTGTCTGTGCTGAACCACCCACGCGAGAAACAGAGATACCTACGTTAATCGCTGGGCGAACGCCTGCGTTAAAGAGATCTGTTTCAAGGAAGCACTGTCCATCAGTAATTGAAATAACGTTTGTAGGAATGAAAGCAGAAACGTCATTTCCCTTAGTTTCAATAATTGGTAGACCAGTCATTGAACCGCCACCGAGTTCATCGGAAAGCTTTGCGCAACGCTCTAGTAGGCGTGAGTGTAAGTAGAAAACATCGCCTGGGTAGGCTTCGCGGCCTGGTGGACGACGTAGCAACAAGGACACTGAACGGTATGCCTCAGCTTGCTTTGATAGATCATCAAAAACGATAAGTACGTGCTCGCCGTTATACATCCAGTGCTGACCAATTGCAGAACCTGTGTAAGGAGCTAAGTACTTGAAACCTGCTGGATCTGATGCAGGAGATGCAACGATTGTTGTGTATTCCATCGCGCCAGCTTCTTCAAGTGCGCCCTTAACAGCTGCAATTGTTGAACCCTTTTGTCCGATAGCAACATAAATACATTTAACTTGCTTCTTCTTATCTCCAGATTTCCAGTTTTCTTTCTGGTTAATAATTGTGTCAACTGCAACTGCAGTCTTACCTGTCTGGCGATCACCAATGATCAACTGGCGCTGTCCGCGACCAATAGCTGTCATCGCATCGATTGCCTTAATACCTGTTGCAAGAGGCTCTTTCACTGGCTGGCGCTGAACTACAGTGGGAGCCTGTACTTCTAGTGCACGGCGAGCATCAGGTTTAATTTCACCTTTGCCATCAATTGGGCGACCTAGCGGATCAACAACGCGACCCAAGAAGCCATCACCAACTGGAACAGAGAGAATTTCACCAGTACGTCGTACTGATGTTCCTTCTTCAATTCCTTCGTATCCACCCAAGATAACAACACCGATTTCACGGACGTCGAGGTTGAGTGCAAGACCGAGTGTTCCGTTTTCAAACTGCAATAGCTCATTGGCCATTGTTGAAGGCAGACCCTCAACACGTGCGATGCCATCGCCTGCTTGGCTAACAGTTCCTACTTCGTCACGAGCTGCAACGCCGGGATCATATGACTTAACGAAATTCGCTAAGGCGGCCTGAACTTCTGCCGGATTGATCTTTAGGTCTGCCATTTTGTTTCTCCCTTTATTTGCTTCCGACTAGAGCACGTGCGGCCCCAGCCAAACGATTTGAAACTGTTCCATCTACTAACTCATCTGCGAAACGAACTGAAACCCCACCAAGAACATGTGTATCGATTTCGATATTCACACGAACTGGCTGTCCTACTTGCTTATTTAATGCAGCAGATAAACGTTCAACCTGAGCACTACTCATTGGTGAAGCAACTCGAACGAGTGCGATAACGCGGTTACGGCGAGCTGCAAGTGAATGTGCATAGTCAGCAAATGCTGATTCCACACTACGTCCACGCCAAGAGTTAACAAGCTCTGAAACTAACTTCACTGTTGAACTAGATGCGCCCTTGAGAATCTGGCTAACCAATACTGCTTTAGCCTCTTTCGCATCTGAGTTCAGCGCTCTGCGTAGCTCGGATGAGCCAGCGATTGCACGTGAAGCGGTAAAAATCTCATCTTCTACGCGGTCTAGTTCGCCTGCGATATTGGCAGCTGATGCTTCTGCCTCAATTGCTAGCTGTTCTAGAACCTGTACAAGATCTTTTGCACCTGACCAACGCATCGCTGAAATCTCTCTCAGGATGGTGATGCCAGCTGCCCCAACTTTGCTACCAAAGAGTTCTGCAATAAATGCGCTCTTTGATGAAGCATCGCGTGATGAGTCAGTTAATGCACGGCGCACTGCGATATTTTTATCGAGCACATCGGCAACAAAGAAAAGCTCAGCACTCAAGGCAGATGCAGCATTTGCATCCACGCCTTTAACGGCAGCATCGAGTGATGCGCGTGCAGTCACAAGTGACTGACGACTACTGCCTCCGAGGTGAGCTCTCATTGATTACTTACTCTTCTCTAGATCTTCTAAGAAACGATCAACAACACGTGATTGACGTGCTTGGTCATCAAGGGCTTCGCCAACAATCTTTGAAGCAAGTTCAACAGCCAAAGTTCCCACTTCATTGCGAAGTGAAGCAATTGCCTGTTGACGTTCTGCTTCGATTGAAGCGTGAGCAGTTGCAGTGATGCGAGCTGCTTCATCTTGAGCCTTGGTGCGCAGATCTTCAATGATGGCTGCTCCTTGGACGCGTGCTTCTTCGCGCAGTGTCTGCGCTTCTTCACGTGCCTTTGAAAGCTGGTCGTTGTACTGATTGAGTGCGCGTTGTGCTTCTAACTGCGCCTTCTCAGCACGTTCCATGCCACCTTGAATTGCATTGGTGCGATCCGTGTATGCCTTTTCAAACATTGGCACCACAAATTTACGCAGCGTTAGGAATAGAAGAGTAAACGCGACTGCACCCACTATTAGTTCAGCAGTGTGTGGAATCAGCGGATTGATCTTCTCTTCCGCAGCTAAGTTAACAAATTGCATCAGTTGTCCTTTTAGTTAAATTCTTTGATTAGAGAACGAATGCGAGAACGAGACCGAAGAGTGCGAGAGCTTCAGCAAGGGCGAATCCGAGGAACGCGATTGGCTGTAGGACGCTACGTGCTTCTGGCTGACGTGCAACGCCGTTGATGTATGCGGCGAAGATAAGTCCGGTTGCGATTCCGGGACCGATTGCTGCGAGGCCAAAACCAACGAGGTTGAGTGTGCCTTCCATTTATTTCTCCTTATTTCCTATTAGTGCTCGTCGGCAAGGGCGCCGGCGATGTATAGAGCTGCTAGCAGAGTAAAGATATACGCCTGCAAGCATTGGACCATGAATTCAAAGAAGGTCAACACAATGCCGATACCGAAGGCAAATGGGCTGATCAACTTCAAACCAATAACTCCTTGGAATAGATGTTCTCCACCCAAGATAAACACGAGCAACAACAAGTGGCCCGCGAACATATTTGCAAATAAACGAAGTGAGAGCGTCAGTGGACGCACTAAGAAGAATGTCAGGATTTCAAGCGGCGTAATAAGAATGTATGCAGCCTTTGGAACTCCAGGCATGAACATGATGTCCTTGAAATACTTAATTGCACCTTGCTTGCGAATTCCAACGTAGTGGAAAACTAGATAAACAGTGAGCGCCAAAATGTACGGGAATGAAACACGTGACATTGATGGGAACTGCAACAGTGGAATAATTCCAAAGAGGTTATTAACTAAAATAAAAGTGAAAAGTGTAAATAGGTAAGGGACAAAGCGCAGGAAGTCATGTCCAATAACATCTTTAGCTAGATCATTTCTAACAAATGTGTAGACAGATTCGCCCGCAAATTGCAGCTTTGAAGGTACAACTGCGGCTTTGCGTGAAGAGATAATGAAGAAAGCTGAAATCAAAATTACTGAGAGAAAAACTAAAGCAATTGGTTTTGTTGTGTAAACGTTGTCGCCGAAAATTGGAGGAAGCTCAAAGTCACCGCTGCTAGGTGGGACAAATCCGCCACCTTCTGAGCTTGAACGCAATAAATCGCGCACGCTTACTCCTCTTGGAATCATTCGTTACGGGGTACTACGGGGAAGGTAAGACGAGTGCAACCCTATGCGAAGGCAGGCTCAGTTGAGAAATCGAAAACTGGCGTGGAAGAGGTGGGACGGCTCACTGCCGGCCAAAACGCAGCCAGACCAGGTAGATCGCCCCGCTAATTCCGACCAAGAGGCCGAGAAGTGTGAGGTAGCCGGTGCCTAACCACTTATCTAGGCCGTACCCGATACCGCCCCAAAAAAGTAGACCTGAAAGTAGATAGCCAAAGATCGACCACATTGCGTTTTCTTCACGACTGGACATCAGCTACTCCTTCGATCCGGGGAGAGGCAAATGTAGGCGCAATTTCATGAAACTAGCAATCTCGCCCCATAACCAGGCCACCGTGAGCGCAACTGAAGTGATTCCAAAGGCGGTGCGATCGATGGTGGAGCGATCAGTGAACTTAGCAATTGCCCAGAGCAAAAGGCCTAAGGCAAATAATTTAGCAAAGTAGGAAAAAAGCGCCATCGCCATAGTTGAAATTGGATCTAGGTTTCGTGTCATCCTTGAAACGGCGATATGAATAATGAAAAAGATAACCACAACAAACTGTGCAAGGACTGCTCCAAGAAATCCTGGAAGTCCGCGAACAAAAGTAGAGATCAAAATGGCAAACCCACTTGTTAAGAAAGTAGGAATGAAGGCAGCGCGAAGCAGCTTTGATTCGTTGCTACTCATGCTGAAACCTTTTGAGGTTTTCTAGAAACTAAAATTGAGATTGCGACTAAAACCACTGCAGTAATCAAAGCTACCCACCATGGTTCAAAAGCTAAGACTGTTACTGGAAATGCAATCGCTGCTGTCCACATATACAAAATGAATGCAGTCTTTAATTGTGAGTTACCGGCACTGAGCAAACGGTGATGCAAGTGCTCGTTATCAGGTGCAAAGGGAGATTTACCTGCTTTCACTCGACGTGCAACTGCAAGCAAGAGATCAGCAAGTGGAATTGCAAGAACAGCAAATGGCAGCAGCAGTGGCAATAGCGTTGGACCGCGTGATTCGGCAGAAATTGCATTGGGATCAACTTGGCCAGTTAAAGTAATTGCAGCCGATGCCAGTAATAAACCAAGGAGCATTGATCCGCTATCACCCATAAAGATTCGTGCTGGGTGGGCGTTATGTGGCAAGAAACCAATGCACAGCCCTACTAAAACAGCTGTTGTCAGCGATGGCGCACCTGCGCGACTAAAGCCAAAATCAACTGCTAAAAGGTAGGCAAAGGCAAAGAATGCAATTCCAGAGATAGCAACAATGCCCGCAGCCAATCCATCCATGCCATCAATGAAGTTCACAGCGTTAATAATGACTAAAACGATAAGTACGGTAACTAACTGACCAATACTTGGTGGCAAAGTAATCACACCATTGATGGGTAACCATAAAATCTGAATTCCATACATCAACAAAATTCCTGCAGCAAAGATCTGCCCAGTTAGCTTTGTGAGTGCATCTAGTTGAAAGCGATCATCGGCCATACCGAGCAAAACAATGGCAGTTGAGGCTAGGAAGATGCCTTGGGCTTCATGTCCAAAAGATTTACCAACAAGAGGTAAGTGATTAACAATCATGAACGTAATTGCCATGGCTAGCCACATTGCAACCCCGCCCCAGCGAGCTGTTGGGGTTGTGTGAATATCTCGTCCACGAATTCCGGCAACTGCACCAAATCGAATTGCTTGAGAGCGAACCAGCGGAGTAATGAGATAACACAGCGCTGCTGAAATCAGCAACGTTACTAGATACTCGCGCATGCGCTCTTATTAATCCTGGTAGATAGGAAAGCGTGAAGTCAGGGCATGCACTTCACTCTTAATTGCTGCATGTGCAGTTGCATCATCAGTGGCAATTGCTCGTGCAATCAAAGTTGCAATCTGCTTCATCTCTTCAACGCCCATTCCTTGAGTCGTTGTTGAAGGAGTGCCAACGCGGATACCGCTTGTAATTCCTGGCTTCTCAGGATCATTTGGAATTGAGTTCTTGTTCATGACAATTCCAGCTGCCCCGCAACGCTCATCAGCTACTTTTCCATTTACTCCTGTGCTGCGAATATCCATCAGCGCTAAGTGAGTTTGAGTACCGCCAGATACTGCTCGCATGCCTTCTGCTTCAAGGGCCTTTGCAAGTGCTTGGGCGTTAACAATTACATCCTTGGCATACTTTTGATACGCAGGAGTTGCGCACTCTGCCAAGGCAACTGCTTTACCAGCCACTGCAGACATAATCGGTCCGCCTTGCATTCCTGGGAAAATTGATTTATCAATTGCAGCAGCATGTTCAGCTTTAGCCAAAATCATTCCGCCGCGTGGTCCACGCAAAACTTTATGTGTCGTGAAGGAAACAACATCTGCATAAGGAACAGGGGATGGAATAGCTTTACCTGCAACTAAACCAATGAAGTGAGCAGCATCTACCCACATGATTGCCCCTACTTCATCGCAGATTGCGCGAACTTTCTCAAAATCAATAAGTGATGGATATGCAGTTGCACCTGAACAAATCATCTTTGGTCGTGATGCAAGAGCCTTATCGCGAAGCTCGTCATAATCGATTAATTCATTATCGCTGCGCACGCCATATGACTCAATGTTGAACCATTTGCCTGAAAAGTTAACTGGAGATCCATGGGTTAAGTGCCCACCATGTGCCAAAGACATTGCCATGACGGTGTCTCCTGGCTTTGTGAATGCTTGATAGACCGCGATATTCGCACTTGCACCTGAGTGTGGTTGCACATTTGCATGCTCTGCACCGAATAGAGATTTAGCGCGCTCTATTGCAAGGTTTTCAGCTTTATCTACTTCTTCACATCCACCGTAGTAACGCTTGCCTGGATAACCTTCAGCGTATTTATTTGAAAGCGTTGAACCCATAGCTGCCAACACGGCGCGTGATGTGAAATTCTCTGAAGCAATAAGTTGCAGGTTCTTTTGCTGACGAGTCATCTCCGAAAGGAGAACAGCAGCAATCTCTGGATCTTGTTTGCTTAGGGCATCGAAATCTGGGCCGTAGTAAGTAGACATAGACCTAACCTTATCGTGGGAGCCTATATAAGGCGCGCGCTCGGAGCGATAGCCTGAATTTCCGCCAGGGAAATAGCCCCAATGCGCAAAACTCGGACACCTTCGGAGTCGGCTTCGACAACTGTTGTAGGTGCTCCTTGGCGCAGTTTTCCGCCGTTGAACTGGAAGGCAAGATCTGAGTGCAGAACAAAAATATCGCTGAGCTCTTTGGGTGCTGGCATTCCTATTCTTGAACCGCTCGTAACTGCAAGTGGTCCACTCTTTGCCAACAACGCTTTAGCAAATTTACTTTTTGGAGTTCTGATACTGATGCGATCAAGTTGATTAGCATCTCCTAAATCCCAACTCAAACCCAACTGTGGCTTGAGATTTAAAGATAGAAGACCTGGCCAAAACTTCTTCATCAGGGCTGAAATCTCTGGCGTAATTTCACGGACAACACCTTGAGCAGTTTTAGCACTTCCTACAAGAACCTGAGCAGAAGTAAATAATGGTGATCCATGCAAAACATTCATCGCACGAACTGAGTCATGCTTGAAAGCATCACAGACAAATGCATAACTATGCTCTAGTGGAATTGCGATGATGTAACCATCAGAGATCGCCTTGAGGGCTTTATTAACGTGACGACTGAGTTCGCCTTTTTTAAGATCTACTTCTTTACCCATGACTACCTCCTCACCGCACTAGTCCAACGGGGACGACCTACGAGGTCATCATGGAGTGCAATATCTTCGAAATCTACGGCCAACTCCCCCGCAATTGCAATTGCTTGCTCCTCTGTATGTTCAATTACCAATACTCCTGCTGGCTTTAACAATCTGGCCGCGGCTTGGATAAAGATGCGTGGAAGTTCCATACCTGTTGGCCCACCAAAGAGGGCAATATGTGGCTCAAAGCCTGCAACATCTCGTGGCAAGGTTTGCGAATCTGGAATATATGGCGGATTAGCAATGACAACATCGCACTTAACCCCTGGCAACACATCTGCGACATCACCTTCAACAACTCGAACATTTTCAGCAATCACTGAGACATTTTTCTTCAACCACACCAGCGCCTCTGGTGATTTTTCAACTGCAATCACTCGCGCAGTTGGTGCTTCAGTTGCAATTGCTAATGAAAGAGCACCAGAGCCTGCACCTAAATCTATAACGCTAACTGGGGCTGGCAAGTTAGTAATGTGTTGCAAGACTGCTTCCACCAGTAGTTCAGATTCAGGTCGGGGAACTAAAACTCCTGGACCCACTTCAATCTCCAAGTAACGAAAGGGTGCAACACCAGTTAAATACTGCAAAGGTTCATGGTTAAGCCGGCGATCAAGAAAATTAAAGAACTGCTCTTCGATGACATTGGTATCACCAATGGTTGCAAGAGTTGATTCAACTAAAACCGGGTTATGTAGATCCATGCGGGATAAACCAAGGACATGAGCTAATAGGTGTTCAGCATCTACTTCACCGATGCCAGATTCTGCTAACTGTGCTTTAGCAACACGAAGCAGAGTTTTAATCTCCATGTGTTTAGATCGTGCTCGCCAAACGTGCAGCTTTATCTGCATCCAGTAGCGCTTGAATCATGTCATCGAGATCGCCATTCATAACTGCATCAAGATTATTTGCCTTGTAGTTCACGCGGTGATCACTGATACGGTTTTCTGGGTAGTTATATGTGCGAATACGCTCTGAGCGATCCACTGTGCGCACTTGGCTCTTGCGCTCTGCAGATGCTGCAGCTTCAGCCTTTTCTTGGGCATCGGCTAATAGA
Source organism: Actinomycetota bacterium (assembly GCA_039799185.1). Taxonomy (GTDB): domain Bacteria; phylum Actinomycetota; class Actinomycetes; order Nanopelagicales; family Nanopelagicaceae; genus Planktophila. The sequence goes on from JBDLTD010000006.1 coordinate 10,792, forward strand.
CGTGCGCGCAAAATACGCAGCGCAGACTCTTTGTTTTGTAGCTGGCTCTTTTCATTCTGGCAAGAAACCACAATGCCTGTTGGAACGTGGGTTAAACGAACTGCAGAGTCAGTTGTATTCACTGACTGTCCGCCAGGACCTGATGAGCGATAAACATCCACGCGCACATCATTCATATTGAGCTCAACATCTACTTCTTCAGCCTCAGGCAAAATCAATACACCGGCAGCAGAAGTGTGAATACGTCCAGCACTTTCAGTCTCTGGCACGCGCTGCACGCGGTGCACGCCACCTTCAAATTTTAGACGTGCATAAGGAGATTCCCCAGGAGCGGCGGTTCCCTTTGATTTAACGGCAACTGAAATATCTTTATATCCACCCATTTCACTTTCAGTGGCATCAATAACTTCAATTTTCCAATTATGTTTTTCGGCATAACGCATATACATGCGCAAGAGATCGCCAGCAAAAATCGCTGATTCATCTCCGCCTGCTCCTGCTTTAACTTCCAAAATAACATCACGATCATCATTGGGATCACGTGGCAACAGCAACTCTTCTAACTTCTCAGCAGCTTGGGCACATGTCGCCTCTAGCGCTGGAATCTCGGATGCAAAATCAGCATCAACTGCTGCTAGCTCTTTTCCTGCCACTAAATCATCTTCGGCAGATTTCCAGGCTTTAAAGCCGGCAACAACTGGACCTAGCTGGGCATAACGACGACCTAATTTGCGGGCATTATTTTGATCTTCGTGGATAGAAGGATCGGCCATCTTGGCTTCAAGTTCTGCGTATTCGCGCACCATTTCATGGGCGGATGCGAAACGATCACTTGTCATTGGCTTCTCCTTTCAATTCGAGTTCCTGTTTGTGTTTAAAGTGAAAATAAAAAAACCGCGACCGCAACCCGATAAGGGCTGCGATGCGGTTTCTTTAGAAAGCTACTTAGCTTCTTTTTTACCGAAGCGCTCTTCGAACTTAGCTACGCGACCACCAGTATCAAGGATGCGCTGCTTGCCGGTGTAGAACGGGTGGCATACAGAACACACTTCAACATAGATTGAACCGCTTGCAACTGTTGAGCGGGTAACAAACTTCTCGCCGCAACCACAAGTTACTTGGGTCTCTTTGTACTCTGGGTGGATCTCTGGCTTCATGGTTATTCCTTCTTTAATGCTTGGGTCCCTTACGGGTGAACCAAACGGGCGGTTAACAGAGCTAAATCGTAGGCGATTGCCCGCGATTTACGAAATTTACGCTTACTTTGAGTCGTCAGGTCCAGAGGTTGTCTTCTGGATCTGCATCAAGAACTCGACGTTGGACTTAGTGCCCTTCATCTTCTCAAGAAGAAGTTCAAGTGCTGCTTGTGGCTCTAGTGCGTGAAGAACACGACGGAGCTTCCAAACAATATTGAGTTCTTCTGAACCCATAAGGATTTCTTCCTTACGTGTTCCAGATGCAACAACGTTAACCGCAGGGAAGATGCGCTTATCAGCCATCTTGCGATCAAGGATGAGTTCCATGTTTCCAGTTCCCTTGAACTCTTCGAAGATAACTTCATCCATACGAGAACCTGTGTCAACAAGTGCTGTTGCAAGAATCGTTAGTGATCCGCCATCTTCAATATTACGAGCTGCACCAAAGAACTTCTTAGGTGGGTAGAGAGCTGCTGAATCAACACCACCAGAAAGAATTCGACCTGATGCTGGAGCTGCAATGTTATATGCGCGGCCCAGACGTGTGATTGAGTCAAGGAGAACAACTACATCGTGACCAAGTTCAACAAGACGCTTTGCGCGCTCGATTGCAAGCTCAGCAATAGTTGTGTGGTCATCAGCTGGGCGATCAAAAGTTGAAGCAATAACTTCACCCTTGACCGAGCGCTGCATATCTGTAACTTCTTCTGGACGCTCGTCAACTAAAACAACCATCAAGTGACACTCTGGGTTATTTGTTGTGATGGCGTTAGCAATTGATTGCAAAACCATTGTCTTACCAGCCTTTGGCGGTGAAACAATAAGTCCGCGCTGGCCCTTACCAATTGGTGCAATTAGATCGATAACACGTGTGGTTAATACGTTTGGCTCTGTCTCAAGACGCAGACGCTCTTGAGGATAAAGAGGAGTTAACTTGCCGAACTCAACACGATTGCGCGCTTCTTCCGGAGTCATGCCATTAACTGTTTCAAGAGTAATAAGTGCGTTGAACTTCTGCTTAGTTTCACCTTCGCGTGGTTGGCGAACCTGGCCTGTTACAACATCGCCCTTACGTAGTCCATTTTTGCGCACTTGCTGCAATGAAACATAGACATCGTTAGGTCCTGGAAGGTATCCAGCTGTGCGAATAAATGCATAGCTATCGAGAATATCGAGTAGACCACCAACTGGTACCAAGACATCGTCTTCACCAATTACTGGTTCGCGCTCTTCGCGTGGTGCTCGGTCACGGTTGCGGTCACGGTTGCGGTCACGTCCACGTGCATGGCGGTCATTGCGATCAAAGCGATCACCACGGTTGCCACGATCTGTGTTGCTTTGAGGTGCTGACGGTGAATCATCGCCATCATCATCTGAATCTTCATTTGAAGCAGAGTTGTTTGAGCTCTTAGCTTCCTTCTTGTTCTTATTGCGCGCTTCACGGCGGGATTCGCGTTCAGCTTTAGCAGCTTCGCGGTTCTTTGCCTGTAAATCAGCGATCGCCTCTACAAGAGCGTCCTTCTTCATCTTTGCTGCACCATCGACACCAAGTTGTGTTGCTACTGTCTTTAACTTAGGAAGGGTCATTGCAGAAAGCTCAGGACTGTTCGAACGTACAGGTTCAATTTCTGTTGTCATGTGTTTCTTTTCTATATAGGTCAACAGGTTTTAGATATATCCCGTTAAGCCGTGGATGTTTTTTAGATTTACCTGATGTGTTGCTGGCCGCTAGATAAGGGCCGTTCAGATAGGAAAAGGTTAGCACCTCATGGCGCTGATAGGCAAAATCGCCAAAATTAGGCGGAGATTACGTTGGCTCCTTGACGGGCAATACCAAGTTCAGTTGCAACGAATTTATCTCCAGCGGCTCTGCGTAGTTCTTCAGCCTCAGATGGGCCACCAGTGTGAAGTACCAAAACTGTTGGGCCAGCACCTGAAATAAAGGCTGCAACGCCAGCATTGCGAAGCTTTGTTAAGAGCGCAAATGATTGGGGCATTGCATCTTTGCGATATGACTGATGTAAAAAGTCAGCAGTTGCAGTGTGGAGAAGATCTGGGCGATGCTCTAGAGCATGCACGAGTAGCGCTGCATTTGAAGTATTTCTGACGGCATCGGCATGAGGCAAACTCTCAGGCAACATCTTTCTTGCTTTGGAAGTTGCAACTGAAGTTGCTGGAATAAATGCAAGTGCGCCAATACGTGCATCTACTTCAATATGAACTGATTGCGCCACCATGTGTCCGCGCTGTGAATCTTGCCAAGCAATATTTGCACCACCAAAAATCGCTGTTGCAACATTATCTGGGTGGCCTTCCATTTCATTAGCCAGCACCAACATATCTTCCAGTGACATACGTTCATTGCCGCCAAGAACAAGGGCGCGAGCTAGAGAGAGCCCGCCAACGATTGCACTGGCAGAGGAACCAAGACCACGGCCATGTGGAATGACATTTAACTGGCGAAGTGCGATGCCACGTGGCTTTCCACCAAGAAATTCAAAGCCTTTATACATCGCCTTAATAACTAAGTTCTTATCATTTCTAGCAACATCATCGGCGCCTTCACCAGTAACATCCACATCAACGCCTGGTTCATCTTGAACTTGGGCGATGTAGCGATCAAACATTGTTAGCGCTAAACCAAGGCAATCAAAGCCAGGACCTAAGTTGGCACTGGTTGCAGGAACTTGCACCTGCATAGGTTGGGCTTTAAAAGTTGGTTTCATGATCAACTCTTAGGAAAGACCTAAAGCTTTTGCTGCAGCTTTAACATTTACTGGAACTACAACTGGCTTTTTCGCCGATTCAAGGGCGTAAGGGATGTCTTTCAAGCCATGACCTGTAACAGTAATAACGATTGTCTTATCTTTAGGTAGCTTGCCAGCCTTTTTATACTTAATAAGTCCAGCTAATCCTGCAGCAGATGAAGGTTCAACGAAGATTCCCTCTTTAGCTGCAATTAAACGATAGGCAGACAAAATCTCTCTATCTGTGACTGAATCAATCACGCCACCAGAAGAATCACGGGCTTCAACGGCTTGTGCCCAAGAAGCTGGATTACCAATGCGAATAGCGGTTGCAATGGTGTCTGGGTTCTTAACAATCTTGCCTTTAACAATAGGAGCAGCACCGGCAGCTTGGAATCCATACATTTGTGGCAACTGTGATGACATGCCGTCTTTGTAGTACTCCTTATAGCCCTTCCAGTAAGCAGTGATGTTTCCAGCATTGCCAACAGGAAGCGCATGAATATCTGGAGCATTACCCAACATGTCCACTACTTCAAAGGCTGCAGTCTTTTGTCCTTCAATGCGATATGGATTAACTGAGTTAACTAATGCAACTGGATAGTTCTCAGATAGTTCGCGAGCAAGTGTTAAGCAATCATCAAAGTTGCCATTGACCTGCAAAATAGTTGAGTCATGGATAACTGCTTGAGCTAACTTGCCCATTGCAATCTTTCCCTTAGGAATTAAAACCGCTGGTGTCATGCCAGCTTTAACGGCATATGCCGCAGCTGAAGCTGAAGTGTTACCAGTGGATGCGCAGATGACAGCTTTAGCGCCATCTTCTGCTGCCTTTGAAATCGCCATAGTCATTCCGCGATCTTTAAAAGAGCCTGTTGGATTTAAGCCTTCGTACTTGATCCAAACATTGTTGCCAAGTAGTTCTGAGAGATTGCATGCATAGATAAGTGGTGTGCCACCTTCACGCAAAGAGACGATGGGAGTATTTGCGCTCACAGGTAAGCGGTGGCGATATTCCTCAATAACTCCGCGCCATTGATGAGCTCCACTTTTCTTGTTTCCAAAAATACCCATTTAGGCAACTACTCCTTCAACGCGAATGACTGATTCAACTTTGCTGACAATTTCCATCTCAGCTAATTTCTTTATGCAACCCTTGAGCGATGATTCAGTTGCAGCATGTGTGACAACAACTAGTTCAGCATCGCTACCAAGTCCTGCTTGGCGCACAGTTTGAATAGAAATCTTCTCCCCGGCAAATACTTGAGCAATGGAAGCCAAAACACCTGACTTATCAGCCACATGCAAGCGAACAAAGAACTGTGATTTCACATCACCGACAGGTGCAATATCAAGGTCGGCATAGTCAGATTCACCATAGCCAACAGTTGAATATGCGCGGTGGCGTGTAACGGCAACTAAGTCACCCAAGATTGCCGATGCAGTTGGTGCACCGCCTGCTCCGCGACCGTAGAACATGAGCTGTCCTGCTGCTTCTGATTCAACATAGACAGCGTTAAAGGCGTTGCGCACAGATGCCAATGGATGAGAACTTGGAAGCATGACTGGGTGCACACGCACTGAGATCTCATCTTTAACAGTGAGTTCAGCAATTGCTAGCAGTTTTATAACAGAGCCCATTGCTTTAGCTGCATTCACATCATCGATAGTGATGGCAGAAATACCTTCGCAATAAACCTCATCAATTGTCACAGTACTGTGAAATGCAAGGCTGGCAAGAAGAGCTGCCTTTGCTGCAGCATCGTGACCTTCAATATCTGCAGTGGGATCAGCTTCGGCATAGCCAAGTGTCTGTGCTTCTTTTAATACATCACTAAAGGCACGGCCTTCTTCATGCATTTTTGTCAAGATGTAGTTTGTTGTTCCATTCACAATTCCCATCACTCGAGTGATTTGATCACCAGCAAGTGATTCACGCATTGAGCGGATAATAGGAATTGCGCCAGCAACTGCTGCTTCATAATACAAATCTACTTTTGCAGCGTCAGCTGCATTAAAGAGCTCATGCCCATGTGTTGCAAGCAAAGCTTTATTGGCAGTAATAACTGATTTCTTATTCTTAATTGCTTCAAGAATCAATGTGCGTGCTGGCTCAATGCCACCCATTACTTCAATAACAATATTGATATCTGGATCACTAACAATTGAGTTTAAATCTGTTGTAATCATTGAAGGATTAATACCTTCACGGGCTGCGTTACTGCGCACACCAATTTTTTTAAGAACGAGCAATGCACCCGAGCGCTCAGAGAGCTCTTGCTCATCAGATTGGAGCAGGCGGGCTACTTGGCTGCCGACCACACCGCAGCCGAGCATGCCAATAGATATTGTCTTTAGCTCTGCGCTCATGCGGGCTATTCTTTCACAGATGCCTGTAACGGCGTTAAATATCTAGCCCCAACAGATCAGCTTCAGTCTCACGGCGCAGAATCACGCGGGCTTTTCCATCTTTTACTGCAATTACTGGTGGCCGTGGCACGTGATTGTAATTAGTTGCCATGCTGCGCCCATATGCACCTGTTGCTGGGGTGGCTAATAAATCTCCAGGAACAATGTCATTTTCTAATTCAATCTCACGAATGACAATATCTCCGGTTTCACAGTGCTTTCCAACAATGCGTGATGAAATCTTTGGCGCGCTGCTGGTGCGGTTAGCAAGTGCTGCAAAGTATTGAGCATCGTATAAAGCAGGGCGCAAGTTATCGCTCATGCCGCCGTCCACTGAAACGTAGCGGCGATTAGCCCCGTTTTCTAATGTGACATCTTTGATAGTTCCAACTTCATAGAGCGTGAACATTGTTGGGCCAACGATTGCTCGTCCTGGCTCTATTGAAATGCGTGGGATAGAAAGCTTGTGCGCTGCGCATTGGGTGCTTACAACTTCTGCCAAAGCTTTCATCGTTGATGCTGGATCTAAATTTACTTCTCCTGGCAAATAAGCAATGCCATATCCACCACCTAAATCAAGTTCAGGTAGCTCTGCTGAATACTCATCGCGGAATTTAGCAAGCAAGGCAACAAGACGCTGGGCACTAATCTCAAATGATTCTGTTTCTAAAATCTGTGAACCGATGTGGGCATGGAAGCCGCGAAGTTCTAGGGATAAATTCTTGCGCACCTGAGTGATTGCATTCCACGCAGAACCACTTGCAATTGAAAAACCAAACTTCACATCTTCATGCGCTGTGGCAATTGATTCATGGGTGTGGGCTTCAATTCCAGGAGTTAAACGAAGTAAGACCTTTTGAACAACGCCATGCTTAGTTGCAGCCGCTGATACGCGCTCTATTTCATAGAGCGAATCGATAACGATTGTTCCAACACCTGCTGCCACAGCCTTTTCAATTTCAGCTACAGATTTATTATTTCCATGCACTTCAATCTTGGCGGGATCAATACCACCTTTAAGTGCAACAGCTAATTCACCGCCTGTGCAAACATCGATGCCAATCCCAATATCTTTTATCCAACGTGCAACTTCCACACAGATAAAGGCTTTGGCTGCGTAATAAACAGTTCCAGCATTGCTCCCAAAAGCGTTATTCAAAGCTGTGTTCCAGGCTGCTGCGCGATCTCTAAAATCTGATTCATCCATAATGAATGCTGGTGTGCCGAACTCTTTTGCTAAAGCTGTAGCTGGGATTGAAGAGATTGTTAACTCTGTTCCTGTCTTAACGTTAGAGGACCACATGGCTACATCCTCTCCGGTGCACTAACGCCTAATAAATCTAAAGCATTTTGGATTACTTGTTTCGTAGAAGCACAGAGTAATAGACGGGCAGTGTGCAATGCCGATGGGTTTTCTTCTCCTATTGGTAGCACTCGGCAATCGGCATAGAAGCCGTGATAAGTGCCAGCTAACTCTTCAAGGTAGCGAGCAACACGGTGAGGTTGGCGAAGTTCAGCCGCGCTTTGTACTACGCGAGGGAATTCTGCTAAAGCCCCTAGTAGTTCGTTTTCACGATCATGAGTTAGTTGTGATGAATCAAAAGCGCTGAGGTCAACTGGAATATTTAATTCAGCCGCATTTCGCAACACCGCAGCGATGCGAGCATGGGCATATTGAACGTAGTAGACCGGGTTCTCGTTGGTGTTGCGCTTCAAGATATCGATATCCATAACCATCGGCGTATCAACCGGGTAGCGAATCAATGTGTAACGGGCCGCATCAACGCCTACTTTTTCAACTAACTCTTCCAGAGTAATAATCGTGCCAGCGCGCTTAGATAATTTAACTTCTTCGCCGCCTTCCATGATTTTTACTAGCTGACCAATAAGAACATGGATGTTGTATTCAGGATCATCGCCAGCACAAGCAGCAATAGCTTTTAAGCGATTCACATATCCATGGTGGTCTGCGCCAAGCATGTAGATACAGATATCAAAGCCCCGCTCGCGCTTATTGATGTAATAGGCGGTATCGGAAGAGAAATAAGTAAGTGAGCCATCAGATTTAGTTAAGACGCGATCTTTATCATCGCCAAAGTCGGTTGTGCGCAGCCAGATTGCACCCTCTTCTTCAAAGACATGGCCCTGCTTGCGCAACTTCTCTAAGCCATGCTCAACCGCACCTTGATCATGTAATGAGCGCTCTGAGAACCACACATCAAAATGTGTTCCAAAAGTATCTAACACTCTCTGCTGATCTTTTAACTGAAGGGCATAAGCAGCTTCACGAAATGCCGGATGGCGTTGGCCTTCTGGCAATGAAGTAATGGATGCAGTACTTGCAACAACTTCTTTCGCTAAATCTGCAATGTAAGCACCTTGATAACCATCTTCAGGAATGGGATTACCTAAGGCGGCCGCTTCAACTGATGCTCCAAACAAATCCATCTGATTTCCGCGATCATTAATATAGAACTCACGTTTAACATCGGCTCCTGCTGCACTAAGCACTCGGCCTAATGAATCTCCCACTGCTGCCCACCGTGTGTGACCTAAGTGCAACGGACCAGTTGGATTGGCACTAATGAATTCAAGATTAATACGCACTCCTGCGAGCGCCTTACTTTTTCCATAATCCTTAGTTGCCTTAAGAATTGTTGTAACTAGCTCGGCTTGATTAGCACGATTAAGAGTGATGTTAATAAATCCGGGGCCGGCAATATCTACTTTGGAGATTCCTTCTGTGCCAGCTAGTAGATCGCAAATAATCTGTGCAACATCGCGAGGGTTTTTGCCGGCAGGCTTTGCAAGTTGCAGTGCAATAGAAGTTGCATAGTCGCCATGGTCGCGATCTTTGGGGCGCTCTAACTTGATGGTGGCCGGGATTTGTCCAGATAGTGAGCCAGCAATGAACGCTCGCTCAAGGGCGGCTTTGATCGCCGCTTCTAGCTGCTCTACCTGTGTGGACACCGCCTAAGGCTATCGTGCGCTCAGTTGAGCGTTATCAAATCGTTAGGTGATGGGGTGATATTTCCCCAAAAATAAGGTGACGAATTCAGACATCCCCACTAACGTTTCCTTCACTATCGCTCCTATCTCATCCGGGTGGAAAAAGATTCGCCCAGGGGTGCGATCCCTTTCGAAAGGTGTTTCATATATGACAAAGCGCCGCCTCGCGATTACTGCAGTTCTTGCTGCAGTTGCTATCGCACTTACAGGTTGCTCAAAAGCTGACAAGGCCGCAGATGGTTTTGTTGGAGTAATCCTTCCTGACGCAGCATCATCAAACCGCTGGGAAACTGCTGACCGCGGATTCCTACAAGCAGCATTTGATGCAGCAGGAGTAAAGGTTGACATTCAGAACGCAAACGGCGACAAGGCACAGTTTGCAACTATTGCAGACCAGATGCTTACAGCTGGTGCAAAGGTTCTTATTCTTGTAAACCTAGATTCAGATTCAGCTAAGGCTGTTCAGGACAAGGCTGCAGCACAGGGTGTTAAGACAATCGACTACGACCGTCTAACACTTAATGGTTCAGCTTCATACTACGT